>DATDDZ010000337.1:0-10437 GCA_036523555.1 Gaiellaceae bacterium | reverse complement strand
CAGCCGCCGACGGCGGCGCCGAGGACGTGTCTCTCGACGGCTCGACCTATGAGATCGTCGCAGCGCCCGAGGCGCTCACCTCGGTGCGCGAGGCGATCGAGGCCGCCGGCTTCACGGTCGAGTCAGCCGAGCTCGCACTGGCGCCGAAGACCACTGTCGAGGTCGAGGACGAGTCGACGGCGAAGAAGATCGTCCGCCTGATCGACCAGCTCGAGGAGAGCGACGACGTGTAGGAGGTGTACGCGAACTTCGACATCCCCGAGCGCGTCCTCGAGGCCGTCGCCGTCTAGCGCCCGGGAAAAGAGAGCCTCGACGGGAATCCGCGCGATTAGGATCGCCCGGTGGCGAGCTGGGTGGTGGAGCGGATCCTGCATTTCGATCCAGAGGAGTTCGTCAAGTCCGGCCTCGCCCACTTTGGCTTTCACGTTCGAGGCGGCCGTTACTACGCGATCGCGCACCAGCACCACTACCTGGGCCTCGTCGGCCCGGATGGTCGCGTGGAGTGGACGGTGGCGCCTCAGCCTGTGTTCAAGGGAGTCCCGAATATCGTGGCTCAGTTGGAGTTCCCGATGTTCGTCGACGTGTTGCCGGACGGGGCCCTTGTCGCGTCGAACTTCGGGAATGCCCATCTGTATCGGGTCGACACGGAGACGATGAGTGCGCAGCTGCTCCTTGACGGTCACGACTTCGGGCTGGTCGACATGGGGAACTGCGTCGTCGACGAGGAGGGGTCGGTCTGGGTGAACGAAGTCAAAGGGTGCCGCGTCTGGCGCTTCGACCTGGCGGGTCGACCGCTCGAGGCTCTGGGCGACGGTATTGCAGGATTCCAGCCCGAAGCCGTGAGCTTCGACGCGGTGAGGTTCAACTGGGTGTACGACCTGCGCCGGGGTCCTGACGGCAGCATCTTCGTTCTCGACAGCAAGAACTACGCACTACGCGTCATCGACGTCGAGTCCCGCAGCGTTCGTACGCTTGCAGGAGACGGGACGCCGGGCTACAGCGGAGACGGCGGCGATGCGCGAAATGCGACCTTCGGCAGCGATCCCACTGCGGCCTTCGACGGGCCGATCTCGCTTTCGGTCGACGAAGCAGGCAACGCTTACGTCGGAGACCGCTTCAATCACGTCGTCCGCATGATCAGGCGAGACACCGGAATCATCTCGACGATCGCCGGCAGGGTCGATGCGACCGCCGAATCTGGCAACGATCCCGCCGAGCGCGACCCGCTGCGGCTCAACCTGCCAGAGATCAGCAGCATGGATCAGGACGGCGGCCGCCTCTTCATCCCAACCGATCTCGCGGACGACTCCGGCGACCTCGTCATCCTGCACAGGACATAGACCCTCACGACACTTCGTCGCGACACCTCACCATCGTGACTCCGCGCGGGCCGACGAGGAACATCCGCCTCGGTGCCTAACCTCTGACCGTGAAGGTCATCGGCATCGATCCGGGAACGGCCGCGTGCGGGTACGGCATCGTCTACGAAAGCGACGGGCGCCTCAGGGCTCTCGACCACGGATGGTGGAGAACTCTCGCGTCGGAGCGGCTCGAGCTACGTCTGAAGACGCTCTTCGACGGGGTGGCCGCGCTCATCGACCTGCATCGGCCCGATGCCGTCGTGCTCGAGGAGTCCTTCGTCGGCGCCGACGCCCGCATCGCGCTCTCCGTCGGGCAGGCGCGCGGAGCCGTCATGGTCGCCGCCGCGAGCGCCGGCGTCGAGTGCGCTGAGTACTCGCCCGCGCACGTGAAGCAGACCGTCTGTGGATACGGGCGGGCCGAGAAGCAGCAGGTCCAGCGGATGGTGAAGGCGATCCTCGGGCTCCAGGAGGAGCCGACTCCCACGCACGCAGCCGATGCGCTCGCCGTCGCGATCTGCCATGCGCTCGCGCCTCCGCTCCTCAGGGTGGCCGGTTGATCGCGCGCCTGCGCGGCCGGCCGGTCGCGAACACGCCCGACGGGCTCGTCCTCGATGTCGGCGGGGTCGGGTATCTCGTCGCGGCGACGCCCTCGGCCGTGAGCAAGGCCGACGGTGCAGACGAGATCGCGCTGCACACGTACCTGCACGTGCGCGAGGACGCGCTGCAGCTCTACGGCTTCGCGGATGCGTCCGAGCGCGAGCTGTTCGTGCAGCTCCTGTCCGTGAACGGGGTCGGCCCGAAGGTGGGGCTCGCGATCGTGTCCGGCTCGCCGGCGGCCGACCTCCGACGCGCGATCGTGCTCGAGGACACGGCCCGCTTCCAGGCCATCCCGGGCATCGGCAAGAAGACCGCCGAGAGGATCGTGCTCGAGCTGAAGGAGAAGCTGGGCGACGAGCGCGTCCCCGTCGCTTCCATCGGGAGCGCCCAGCCACACCTGGTCGCGCGGGACGCGCTCGTGGAGCTCGGCTACTCGATCGGGGAGGCGGAGCTCGCGCTCGCGAGGACGGATCCGGACCTGTCTCCGGAGGAACGCGTCCGCGAAGCGCTAAAGGCTGCATAGCGTGAGCACCCAGTTCCTCGCACCGGCTGTCGCTCCCGAGGAGGAGGAGCTCGAGCAGTCGCTGCGCCCGCGAAGCCTGCGTGAGTTCGTGGGGCAGGAGCGGATCAAGGACCAGTTGGCGATCGCGCTGCAGGCCGCGAAGGCGCGCGACGAGGCTCTCGACCACGTCCTCCTCGTCGGGCCGCCCGGCCTCGGAAAGACGAGCCTCGCCTACATCGTCAGAGAGGAGCTCGGCGTCGGCATCCGCTGCGTGGCCGGGCCCGCACTCGAGCGCAAGGGCGACATGGCCGCGATCCTGACGGCCCTCGAGCGCCACGACGTCCTCTTCGTCGACGAGATCCACCGCCTCAACCGCGCGATCGAGGAGATCCTCTATCCCGCTCTGGAGGACTTCCGGCTCGACATCATCGTCGGGCAGGGGGCGGCCGCGCGCACACTCACCCTCGACCTGCCGCCGTTCACCCTTGTCGGTGCGACCACCCGAACAGGCTTGCTGACGACACCGCTGCGGGACCGGTTCGGCATGACCTTTCGCCTCGACTACTACGAGCCGTCCGAGCTCGGCAAGATCGTGCGCCGCTCCGCGCGCATCCTCGATGTGGAGGTCGCCGAGGAGGCCGCGGACGAGATTGCACGGCGTTCCCGCGGCACGCCGAGGATCGCGAACCGGATCCTCAAGCGGGTGCGCGACGTCGCGCAGGTGAACCACGACGGCGTGATCACGACCGGTGTCGCGCGCGAGGCCCTCGACCTGCTCGAGGTGGATGGCAACGGCCTCGAACGCATCGACCGGGAGCTGCTCGGCGCGATCCTCTGGAAGTTCTCGGGCGGCCCGGTCGGGCTCTCGACCCTGGCGGTCACGCTCGGCGAGGAGCCCGACACGATCGAGGACGTCTACGAGCCGTACCTCCTGCAGCTCGGCTTCCTCCAACGCACGCCGAGAGGCCGCATCGTCACCGAGCTTGGACGCCGGCACGTCGGCGACCGGGCCGACGGCGAGAAGCTGTTTTGAGCCCCGACCTGTGGGTGCCGGGATCGGCCGAGCCCTCGCTCGAGGACTTCGTCCAGCGGATCCTGAGCCAGATCGAGCGGTACACGGGGACGCATCCCGCGGAGCAGTCCCACGTCGAGATCGAGCTCGCCGACGGTGAGCGGCTGGACCTGAGATCGCTCTCCAGTGAGCCCGGCTACGGCTTTCTCACCCTGGCCGTCCACACGCACGACGGCGAGGCGGAGGAGCTGATCGTTCCCGTCGGGTCGATCAGGCAGATCGCCCTGAGGCCTGCCGACGCGGAGCGGCACCCCGGGTTCGCGCTGCCGCCTGTGCAGGGCCGAGGCAAGAAGAAAGGAGCGGAACCCACCGCATAGGTTCCGCTCCCGAAAAGTCCCGCCCCGAGCCGCACTGCCGAGGCTGGCTCCCCCGCAGTCGAGGGCCTTTGAGGACGTGTGCTACAGGTGGAGCATGGCGCCGCGACGCCGGTTGATTCGTCCCCTTTCAGGTGGTTCATCCGCCCGCTTCACCGTTCACCCCTCCGGGGGAGTGCGCGGATCGTGATCCGCGTGAATCCTGAGGTCAGGAGGATCGTGGGAGGCCGCAGCTCACACCCCTCCGTCCCCCGTGGGGGAACCTGGTTCCCCCACGGGCCTCTCGTCGCTCAGCCTGCTTCGGCCGGAGCCGTCGCGGGCCGGGGGATTCGCCCGAGGACGGCGAGAAGCCGTGGTGCGAGCAGAAGGGCCATGACGTCGAACCAGACGTAGCCGGAGGCGACGCCGCTCGGAGGGTTGCCGTCCGGGATTCCGAGGCCCGGAAGCTCGGCGGCCCATCGCCAGGTGCCGATCGCCGTTCCGTAAAGCTCGAGTGCGGCCACGACCAGGAACACGCCTGCGTAGGTGGCCCGTGCGGGCGAGCGCCACAAGAAGGCAACGAGGAGGGGGACTCCGAGCGCGCCCGCCGTGTCGGTCCGGGGCAGCGCGACGAGGCCGAGGGCACCCCAGGCGATCGCCCCGGCGGCGGCGACGAGGACGAGTGGGCGGACGTGCCGGCGCACTGCCTCGCTCAGCGAGAGCCCCGCCATGAAGACGAGGCCGTGGGCGGGGGGGACGAAGGTGGGGAGGTTGTGCAGACGGTAGGAGTAGACCCCCCAGAGGATCGATCCGGTCAGCTCGGCCACGGTCGCCGCGCAGATGACGACGGCGACCTGGGCCCGCCGCTCGGCCGGCAAGGGGCGCGCGGCGGCGAGGAGCACGACCCAGGTGAGTGCGCCGAGGACGAACTGAACTGCGAGGCCGACCTGCGTGTCGACGGCGAGCAGTGCCGCGAGATAGGCGGAGATCCAGAGTGTTCGGCTCACCGCCGAAACTGCAGCTCGTGCCAGGAGGGCACGGGCGCGAGCTCGAGCAGTGCGCGGTCGCCGTTCGGATCGCGGTAGCCGAAGTCGGCGGTGTTCTCGTCCCAGGCGACCTCGAGCAGACCCTCCTTGACGCGATGGTCGAGCCACGCGCCCCGGAAGACGAGCTTCTTCAACCAGTACACGAGCGATTCGCCTCCGACCAGCGAGACCCGTTCCCAGTGGCGCACGAGATAGCGGCCGAGACCGCTGCGCGGCTCGTCGATCCAGTCCCGCTCGACGAGCTCCACGAGATCGGCCGTCTCCTCGTCGTCGAGCTCGTTGTCCTGCACGAGCCCGAGCTTCACCGCCGCCGCCGTGACACGCTGCTCGAAGTCGGAGGAGTTGAAGCCGAAGCGGTAGCCCAGGAATTCCACGACGTAGTCGTTCCCGGACATGTAGTTGGCCTCCGGCACGGTCCGAGCATAGCTCCGGCCCACTAGGGTTTCCGGCTGTGAGCGTCCGTCTCGCCGTCGCGTCCGCCGCGGTCACGGCTCTCGTCTTCGTGGCCGTCTGGGTGACCGACCTGTCGTTCGAGCGCGCAGTGCTCCTCGCGCCCGTGCTCGTGATCGGGCTCGCGGCGGTGGCCGGCCTGATCGTCTTCTGGGGGCGGGTCGGCTGGGAGTCGCTGCGCCGCGCGCGCCATCCCCGGCTCGTCGTCGCCGTCTTGGCTGCCGTCGTCGTGCTCCTGGTCGGCCTGACGCTGCTCGGAGTCCAGCTCCCCCGCGAATAGGGGATCAGCCGGTGGCCTGGACGGGGGCAGGCCGTACATCAAGACAAGTGCTGGCACGGTGTCACGAACGGAGTCGACGTGCGACCGTAGGGATATGACGGACTCGAACATCACCGAGCTTCATCACCGCACGGCAGACGGGATCGAGATCTCGCTGCTCTGGAGTCGCCTGACGAACGCACTGACGGTGGCCGTCGAAGACAGCCGCTCCGGTGTCAGCTTCGAGGTGCCGGCGCCGGCCGAGAAGGCGCTCGACGTCTTCGAGCACCCGTACGCATACGCGGCAGCCGCCTAGAGCAGCGAGGCCAGCGCGGTTTTCAGCCGGGCCAGGTCCGACGCGTCGTTGTAGCCCTGGAACGACGGTCTGATCAGCCGGTCGGAGCCGAGGTCGGAGATGGGTATCTCGATTCGGTGCTCGTCATAGAGCCGTCTCTGCAGGTCGCCGGGCGCGTCCCCGGGCAGCTTGAGCGAAACCATCTGGCCGAAGAAGTCCGGCGAGTCCGGGGTGAGGGGCTCGAGGCCGAGCTCGTTGCGCGCGCGCCTCGCCAGGGAGTGGCACCACTCGCGCACGGCATCCCAGCCGTGCTCGCGTTGCCATTCGATTGCCGCCGGAACCGCGAGGTACGCCGAGGGGTCGCGCGTCCCCTGCTGTTCGTGGCGTGACAGGAAGCTCGGGTCGTCGCCCTCGTACCCCCAGCTGATCACGAGGGGATGGATGTCGCCCTGCAGGTCGCGCCGCACATAGAGGAAGCCTGCGCCCTTCGGCGCGCAGAGCCACTTGTGACAGTTGCCCGCGTAGTAGTCGACGTCCAGCGCGCGCAGGTCGAGCGGGAAGTGCCCCGGAACGTGTGCACCGTCCACGATGGTGCGAATCTCCGCCTCGCGCGCACGACCACACAGCTCTGCAACCGGCAGCGTCAGCGCGGTCGTGGAGGTGTGGTGGCTGAGAAAGAGCGCGCGCGTCCGTGAGGTGACGCCGGCCCAGACCGCCTCGGCGATCTCTTCCATATCCGAGACGGGAAGCGGAATCGGCATGCGCACGTACCGTGCGCCGAAGTCACCGCAGACGTGCTCCCAGGTCAGGTCGAGCGCGCCGTACTCGAGCGCGGTCGAGAGGACTTCGTCTCCGGGCCGGAGGCCCAGAGACCACGCGCCGAGATTGACGCCGGCGGTGGCGTTGGGGACGAAGACGAGGTCGTCCGGGTCGGAGCCGACGTAGGCGCCGAGAGCGGCGCGCGCGTCGGCGAGCAGTTCCTCGAGCCGCCGGGCGAGGAAGAGCACCGGCTGGCGCTCGAGCTCGAGCTGCCACTGCTGGTAGCGCTCGAACACAGGTCGAGGGCACGCCCCGAAGGAGCCGTGGTTCAGAAAAGTCACATCCGGGTCGAGCAGGAACTCGTCCCGCAGGCTGTTGCCGTCCGACACCACTCGTACGGTAGTCGTGCATGTCTGAGGGCAACTGGACGATCCGTCCGTGCCCGCACCGGCAGTCGAGCAGCCTCGTCAGAGAGCTCGGCCTCAGCGAGATCACGGCAAGCGTGCTCGTCCGGCGCGGCTACGGCGACCCCGAAGAGGCGCGGGCCTTCCTCGCCGGCGAGCAGCCGCTCCACGACGCGTTCGAGCTCGGTGACATGAGCTCCGCGGTGGACTCGATCCGCGGCGCGATCGCGAACGGCAGGCGCATCTGCGTCCACGGCGACTACGACGTCGACGGCATCTGCGCGACGGTGCTCGCGGTGCTCGTCCTGCGAGAGCTCGGCGCCGACGTCGAGTGGCACCTGCCGAGCCGCTTCGACGAGGGCTACGGCGTGAGCGGCCAGACTCTCGAGCGGCTGGCAGAGGAGGGTTGCGGCCTCGTCCTCACGGTCGACTGCGGGATCACGGCCGTCGAGGAGGTCCGACGTGCGCGCGAGCTCGGGCTGGACGTGGTCGTCACGGACCATCACCGTCCCGGTGAAGAGCTTCCCGACTGTCCCATCGTCGCAACGCGCCCGTCGAGCTATCCGTTTCAGGAGCTCTGCGGCACCGGGGTGGTCTACAAGCTCGGCCAGGCTCTGCTCGGGGCCGACGCCGACGCGCTTCGCCGACACCTCGATCTGGTCGGGCTGGCGACGATCGCCGACGTCGTCCCGCTCGTCGGGGAGAACCGATCGCTCACGATTGCGGGACTGCGGGCGCTCGCGCGCACGCAGAAGCCCGGGCTGAGAGCGTTGATGAAGGTCGCCCGCGTCGACCCCGCCACAGTCGATTCGGGACAGGTGGGGTTCCGGCTCGCGCCGCGCATCAACGCGGCCGGCCGTTTGGGCCATCCCGGGGCGGCCCTCGAGCTGCTCCTCACCGACGGCAAGGACGAGGCGAAGGCCCTCGCGAACCGGCTCGAAGACCTGAACCGCGACCGCCAGGCGGTCGAGGAAAGGATCCTGAGGGCGGCGATCGACCAGGTCGAGTCCTGGCCGGAGGCGAAGCGCCGCCGGCATGCCTACGTCGTCTGGGGCGAGGACTGGCACGAAGGTGTCATCGGCATCGTCGCCTCCCGCCTGGTCGAGCGTTACCACCGGCCGGTCGTGCTGATCGCGGGCACGGACGGGCTCTGGAAAGGCTCGGGCCGCTCGATCCCGGCGTTCGACCTCCACGCGGCACTCGGAGCATGCGCCGAGCTCCTCGAGCGCTTCGGCGGACATCGCGCGGCCGCCGGCCTGTCCATCCTGCCGGATCGGCTCGAGGCGTTCGCCGACTCCTTCGCGGCGCAGGCCGAAGGGACGCTCGCGGACGAGGACCTGGTCCCGACGACCGTGGTCGACGCCGTGATCCCTCGGGACACGAAGCTCACGCTCGACCTCTGCGAGGAATTGCGGCAGCTTGCGCCCTTCGGCCTGGGCAATCCCGACGTCACGCTGCTCGCCCCCGAGTGCGAGCTCGGCGACCTCGCAACGGTCGGCGAGGGAAAGCACCTCCGTTTTCGCGTGCGCCAGGGCGGTCGCGACGCCGGCTCGGCGATCGCCTTCGGACAGGGAGGGAAGCTCGACCGCTACCGGAAGGTGGGCCGGTACGACGTCGCGTTCCGCCTGCAGGCGAACCACTGGAACGGCACGGTCGCGCCGCAGCTCCTCGTCCGGCGGGTCTTCGACGCAGACGACCGGTTCGGCGAGCTCTATGCCTGGCTACGCGCGCAATGGGAAGCCCCGACGCGCGACTCCCAGGCGCAGGCGATCTTCGACGAGCTCGAGCTCGAGGCAGGAGGGACCCGGCGTCACCCGCTCGAGTCCGAGGCCTTTCGCGCGCTCCTCGTCGAGCCTGCGCTCCTCCGCGCCGCGTGAGGATCCGTCCCGAGGCAGACGCCGACCGCGCCGCGATCAGGAGCGTCGTCGGCGCGGCTTTCGGAAGTCGGGTCGAGCCCGACCTCGTCGAGGCGATCCGTGCTTCGGACCGCTTTGTCCCGGAGCTGTCACTCGTCGCCGAGATCGACGGCGAGATCGTCGGCCACATCCTCGTCAGCTACGTGGACCTCGAGCCCGATTCGGTTCGCGTCCTGCAGGTGGCGCCGCTCGCGGTGGCGCCGACCCGTCAGCGACGGGGCGTGGGCAGTGCGTTGATGAGGAAGGCGCTTCGTCTCGCGGAGGAACGTGGAGCGCCTCTCGTCCTCGTCGAGGGCGACCCCCGCTACTACGGGCGGTTCGGTTTTCGCCGCTCAGACGAGGCCGGCATCGAGCCGCCCGCGAATGTGAGCCCCCAGTACCTGATGGTGCGCACGCTGAGCGCGTACGACCCGTCGATCCGCGGCCGGCTCGTCTACCCGGACGCGTTCGCGGGCGTCAGCTAGGCCGGGCGGTCAGCGAAGCCCGGCGAACGCGCCGGGGCGTGGGACGCGAGCCCGCCAGGGCGTCGAGGGCCACGATCAGCCGGGCGGCCCTAGCGGCTGCGCGGCGTTGCTGTCGACGTCTGTACCAGTGCATGGACAAGTCCCTTTCACCATCGGAACGAGCCTTCCTGCGCTTGAGATACGCCCCCTGGACGAGGGAGAGCGCGCCGAACCCCCGGAGTACACTGGAGGTATGGCTGTCATTGAGACTCATGAGAAGCATCAGGAGCTCATCGACGAGCTGATCGCCGACGTCTCGGCGTACAACCCGGAGGTCGATCGCGACCTCATCTCGCGCGCCTTCGTCTTCGCGGCTCACGCCCACGAGGGGCAGCAGAGGCGCTCGGGGGAGGAGTTCGTCCTCCATCCGTGGGGCGCGGCCAAGATCTGCGCGCAGTTGCGGCTCGACAACGAGACGATCGCCGCTGCCCTCCTCCACGACGTGGTGGAGGACACCGACGCCGACCTCGACGACGTGCGAACCGAGTTCGGTGACGAGATCGCGAAGCTCGTGGAAGGCGTCACGAAGCTGACCCGGGTGCAGTTCCAGACGAGGGAGCAGGTCGAGGCCGAGAACTACCGCAAGCTGATCGTCGCCATGGCGGCGGATGTCCGGGTGATCCTGATCAAGCTCGCGGACCGGCTGCACAACCTGCGCGAAATCGAGTACCTCGGCAAGCAGAAGCAGGTGCAGAAGGCCAAGGAGACGCTCGAGGTCTATGCGCCGCTCGCCCATCGGCTGGGCATCCACGCTCTCAAATGGGAGCTCGAGGATCTGGCGTTCGAGACGCTTCACCCGCGGAAGTACACCGAGATCAAGGCCATGGTCTCCGAGCGTCGGGACGACCGTGAGGGGCATGTCTCCGAGGCCTCGAGGATCCTGCAGCTCGAGCTCGACAAGGTCGACATCCCGGCGGAGATCTCCGGGCGGGCGAAGCACTTCTACTCCATCTACGACAAGATGGCCAAGAAGGGCCGCG
>DATDDZ010000336.1:0-3998 GCA_036523555.1 Gaiellaceae bacterium | reverse complement strand
AAGGCGATCTCGTTTGCGTCCGCCTCGGCATCCTGGACGAACACGGTCTGCGGCTCGTTTCGCTCGACGACCGCGCGGGTGAGCGGGTAGTCCGAGATCAGGTAGCCGTGGCCGAGGCGAGCCGGGTTCGGGCTCTCGTTGTGCTGGACGAGATCGACGAGGAGGTCGCCGATGACGCGCGAGATCGTGCAGGCGCGGGCGTCGAGAAGCTCCGCGAACGTCTGTGCGCTCGCCCTGAGCAGGCCCCCCACCGTCTCCTCCGCTCGCAGCCGCTCCGCCGCGGCCGGGACGCCTTCGCTGCTCACGCGGTGATCCTAGTGTCGACGGCATCCGACGTCCGTGGCGGTGAGCTCCTCGAGGAGGAGCTCACCGCCGACTCTCAGGTCCGGATCGTGGGCGCGGTCGCAGGCGGGACTTCGTGGCTCTGAGCCACGAGCTCCCTACTACTTGACCTCGGTCGGGATGTTCTTGATCTTGCCGCTGATGATCTCGGCGCGGACCTTGTCCACCGCGGCCACCTCCGACTTCGGCACCTTCGGGCTGATCTTGCCGATCGTGACGCCGTTGTCCTTGAGGCCGAAGACGATGTTGCCGCCCCTGAACTTGCCTTCGACGACGAGCTTGATCGCGTCGTAGACGGCGGTGTCGACGCGCTTCACGGCGCTGGTCAGGATGTGAGGGCCGAGGAACGACTGGTCGGCGTCGACGCCGATCCCCCACACGTGCTTCTCCTTCGCGGCGTCGAGCGCCCCGAGGCCGCAGAGACCCGCGACGGCGAAGACCGCCTTCGCGCCCTGCTCGATCTGGTTGAGCGCGATCTGCTTGCACTTCGCCTGGTCGTTGAAGTCCTGCGAGTAGGCGTTCAGCGTCTTGATGTTCGGGTCGGCCGCCTTCGCGCCCGCCTGGTAGCCGGCGATGAACCGGTCGACGGGCGGCTGCTTCTCGCCGCCGACCGAGCCGATCACGTCGGACCCGGGCAGCCGCTTCATCTCGAGCCCGGCGAGGTAGCCGACCAGGTAGCCGGTCTCCTGCTCGCGGAAGAGCAGTCCGAGGAGGTTCGGCGGCTTGTGCTTCTCCTGGGTCTGGTCGACGTCGACGATCGCGAAGTCGGACTTCGGGAAGGTGTTCGCCGCTGTGTCGATCGCGTTCGCTTCGGTGAAGCCGACTCCGATCGTCAGGTTGTAGCCCTGCCGGGCAAATGTCGAGAGATTCGGGACGTACTCCTGGCTCGACTTCGCCTGATAGACCCTCTGCGCGACCCCGAGCTCCTGCGCGGCGCGCAGCAGGCCCAGGTAGGAAAGGTGGTTGAAGCCACGGTCGTTCAACCCGCCGACGTCGGTGACGAGCCCGATCTTCTTGCCCGAGCCGGGCTTCCCGGAACTCGTCGTCGCCGTCGTCTGGGCGGACTTGTTGCCTCCGCCGCCGCAACCCGCCGCGACGAGCAGGACGGCAGCGCCCGCGACGATCAGAGACCTCTTCATTTTTCCACCTTTCGGCTAAGGTTTGCGACTATGGGGCGAAAACTGTGAGCGAGCCTAGCAGCGCACACCCCACCCCCGCCCATGTAACCCTCGCGGTCGTCCTCCAGGTGCGCCGCCGCGCACTGCAGGTTCTGCTCTGGGAACGCGCGAAGGAGCCGTTCCGGGGGCGCTGGTCCCTGCCGGGCGGGTACCTCAATCCGGGCGAGACGCTCGAGCAGTCGATCCGACGTCACCTGGCAGAGAAGGTCGACGTGAGGGAGCTCTCCCACCTCGAGCAACTGGAAACGCTGAGTGAGCCGGAGCGCTCGCCGCGCGAGTGGCAGCTTGCCACCGCGTATCTCGGCCTGGTGCCGAGCGACGCCGACCCGAGCGTGCCGGAGGACACGTCGTGGCATCCCGTCGACCGCCTGCCGAGGCTCGCCTTCGATCACGAGTCGATCGTCCTCGCCGGCCGCGAGCGCCTGCGCGCGAAGCTCTCGTACACGAATCTCGGGTTCGCGCTGGCGCCGGCGGAGTTTGCGATCTCCGAGCTGCGCGACCTCTACGTGGCCGCTCTCGGACACGACGTCTCCGCAACGAACTTGCAGCGCGTCCTCCTGCGCCGCGGCGTCCTCGAGCCGACCGGCCGTCAGCGCACGCCCGGGCCGGCGGGAGGCCGGCCGGGCTCGCTCTTCCGGTTCCGGAGCAGCCGCCTCGAGATCACGGATCAGTTCGCCGTGCTGCGGCCACCGGGGCCCGCGCGCGTGCCCGCCGCATAGCGACGCCGATGGTGTCGTCCGCCGGCCCGTGCTACCGTCCAGGTGTTCCCGGCGAAAAGGAGGTCGACGACAAATGAAAGTTGCGCACGCCTCCTTCCGAAGAGCCACGCGGCTCGCCGGCTAGCCGGATCTCGTAGCCCGAGTCTCGTGAGCCCGCCGCTCCCGCGAGGGCGGTAGTTCGCCGTTCCCACACAAGGAGACTCGCTTTGTTCGCACTGGAAGAGCTCGGCTGGGACCCCGCCTGGGCGTCCGCTTTCGAGCAACTGGAAGAAGACAACCTGACTCCTGCACGAGTCGCCGCGCAGCATCGCGGTGCCTACGTCGTCTGGTCCGAGGACGGCGAGCTGCGGGCTCGCTCCGCCGGGAGGATGCTGTATGAGCACGAGGTCGGAGGCCTGCTGCCGGCGGTCGGCGACTGGGTCGCCGTCGCGCGACCGGACGGCGAGCGCGCCACGATCACGTCGATCCTGTCGCGGCGCAGCGCCTTCGTCCGCAAGCGCGCCGGCCGCGACTCGAACGAGCACGTACTCGCGACGAACGTCGACACCGCGTTCCTCCTCGCGGGACTGGACGACGACTTCAGCCTACGGCGGCTCGAGCGCTACATCGCGACGGCGTGGGAGAGCGGCGCCGAACCGGTCGTGGTGCTGACGAAGACGGACCTCTGCCCGGACGTTCCCGCCGCCGTTCTCGCGGTCGAGAGCGTCGCGATCGCGGTCCCGGTCTGTCCCGTCTCCAATGTCACCGGTGAAGGCGTCGACGCCGTGGCCGCTCACATTCGGCCCGGCACGACGGTCGTCCTGCTCGGCTCGTCCGGTGTGGGGAAGTCGACGCTCCTCAATTCACTCGCCGGCGCCGACCTGATGCGGACGGCGACGCTGGCGGCCGACGGGACGGGTCGTCACACCACCACGCATCGCGAGCTGGTGCGGCTGCCGAACGGTGGGCTGGTGATCGACACCCCCGGCCTGCGCGAGCTCCAGTTCTGGGAGGGGAACGTCGGGGCGGCCTTCGAGGACATCGAGGCGCTCGCGCTCGAATGCCGCTTTCGTGACTGCGCTCACATGCGTGAGCCGAACTGCGCGGTCCTCGGTGCTGTCGACGAAGGCCGACTCGAGCTCGACCGCCTGCGCTCGTGGCGCAAGTTCCAGCGCGAGCTGGAGTCGATCGCAGCGAGAACCGACGCGCGGTTGAGGATCGCCAGGAAGAAGCGATGGAAGGAACTGGCGCAGGTCTCGCGCCAGAACCCCAAGCCGTAGAGCTCAGGCTGCGTCGCAGCCGAGGATCTGCAACGCGAGGAGCGACGTCTCGACGAAGGCCTTCGCCTCGTGCGCCGAGCCGAACTCGAACGGCCCCTCGACGTGCGGCGTGCCGGCGCCCTCGCCGACGGGATACACGTCGCACTCGACGACCGACTGTGTGTCGTAGTCGGCGCGCCGGAACCTGACGACCGGAGCGCCCTGCTTGCGGACCGCGGACACGAGATCGGCGACCGAGCCCAGCGTCTCCTGTCTTCGCTCCGGTGCCTCGTAGGCGTGCTCGATGACCGCCTCCACCTCGGGCCTTGGCGCGATGACGACGCGGATCTGGCCCGGCAATGTCTTGCGGAGCACGGCCAGCGTCGCCTCGTCGTCGGCGTCGGCCACCGCCACCACGGTTGCGGCACCGTCGCGGCCGACGGGGACGGCGCAGTAGCGATCGGCGATCACGCGGGGCAGGGTGCGCGCGAGCTCGAAGTCGACCGGGTATTCCGTCAGGT
>DATDDZ010000335.1:0-4507 GCA_036523555.1 Gaiellaceae bacterium | reverse complement strand
TGGGGCTCATCCCCGCCTGCTGTGCTGCGCGCGTCACCGAGATCTCGGCGCGGGCGATGCTGTTGACCGTCGACGGGTTCGCCTGCGGGCCCTGGAGAAGGATGCCGCCGACTGCGCTGTACGACGCGCCGAGGTAGACGTTCGCGCTCGCCTTCCACACCTGCTTCCCACCGAGTGAGATCAGGTAGCCGATGATCGCGCCCGCGACGAGACCCGCGAGCGGGAGCCACCAGCGCGAGACGATGACGTGCCAGTAGCGTCCGAGGTCGACTTCCTGCTCGGCGTCGTGGTCTTGGTCGCGACTGCTCAAGGCGCGGCGACTCTAGCCGACGCCCATTCCCACTGGGCCTGCAAACCGTCGTCGAGCGACGTCGTGGCGCGCCAGTCGAGGTCCCGCTCGATCCGGCTCGTGTCGGCCGAGGTCCGCCGCACGTCGCCGGCTGCGTGGCGCCCTTCGATCAGCGCCAGCGTTCGGCCCGAGACGCGCTCGAGCGTGGCGATCACGTCGCGGACCGTCGCCTCGGCCCCGCCGCCGACGTTGAAGAGGGCACCTGCGGGAGCACGGTCCATCGCCGCGATCGTGGCGTCGACACAATCTGCGACGAAGGTGAACGAACGGCTCTGGAGGCCGTCCCCGTACAGCTCGAACGAGGAGCCTGCCGTCAGCGCACCGACGATCCGCGCGAGCGCCATGTCGGGACGCTGTCGCGGACCGTAGACCGTGAAGTAGCGCAGCACGACCGCATCGAGCCCGAACTCCTTCCCGTAGGCGTAGGCGAGCTGCTCGCAGCCCAGCTTCGTGATCCCGTAGGGCGAGATCGGGCGTGGCTCCGCATCCTCCCGAGTGGGGTACGCCTCCGCGTCTCCGTAGACGGACGACGACGAGGCGAACACCACCCGCACACCCGCCGCTGCTGCGCTCTCGAAGACGCGCCGTGTCGCGAACAGGTTCCGGCGCACGTAGTCCTCGAAGACGTCGCCGAAGCTCCGCACGCCCGGCTGGCCCGCGAGGTGGAAAACGCCGTCGAAGCCGTCGAGTGAGAGGCCTTCGTCGGCGAGGTCGAGCCTCGAGATGTCCAGGCTCGCCGCGTTCTCCTCCTTCAGCGCGGGATCGTAGTAGTCGGTGAAGCAGTCGACGCCGACGACCTCGTGGCCTCGCGCGATCAGCGCTTCCGATAGGTGCGAGCCGATGAAGCCGGCCGCGCCGGTGACGACGTATCTCATTCGACCGAGATCATGACGAGTCGACTCGGGCGTCGGCGTGATAGCAATGCACGGGCTGGTGCCGAACAGAGCCGCGGTAGGCTGGGCCGCCCGTGGCGTCCAGTTTCACTTTGATCGCTGGGTTGCTCTTGCTCGGCGTGACCGCTGCCCGTTTGGCGGCTGCCATGGGCCTCCGGTCGCCCACGACCTTCCTGATCGGTGCGTTCGTGATTGGACATGCCGTCCTTCTGCTCGTCGCACTCGGCCTCTCGCTCGTCCGGGGATTCACAGCGGCCTATGTTCTCCTGACGCTCGGCATCGCCTGCGCTGCCACCATCGCATTGACGCGCGGCCGACGCAGCGGGATCGATTGGGCCGGAGCGGTGCGATTGATCCGATCGGACCCGATCCTGATCGCCCTGACGATCATCGCAGCGGCCGGCTTCGGATACAGCGTCGCGATGGGGATCTGGGTGCCTCAGGTCGAAGACGACGTCCTCACCTATCACCTCGTGCGCGCCCCGCTCTGGTGGCAGCACCACGGGATCACCTACCTCGTCGGAACCTTTGATCTCCGGAACAACGCCTACCCACCGGTCGGCGAGCTCGGGGCTCTGACGACGATGACGCTCGCCGGAAACGACTACTTCGTCGCGCTGGATCAGATGCTGAGCGCGTTGGCGCTCTCGATCGGCGCGATCGGAATCGGGACGCGGATCGGCCTTCTGCGCAGGCAGGCCCTCTTCGGAGGGCTGCTGGTCGTCACCCTCCCGCTCATCGCCCTCCAGGCCGGGACGGCCATGAGCGATCTCGTTGTGGCTGCATTCCTGCTCTCCTCCGCCCTGCTCCTCATGGACGACACGCGCTTGTCCCCATGGCTCGCGGGAGCCGCAGTGGGCCTCGCCATGGACGTCAAGCTGTCTGCGCCGTTCGCGATCCCGCTCCTGTTCGCGATCGGCTGGTTCGCCCGGCCGCGCACTCAACGGACGAAGCGGGTCGCCGCACTAGCCGCCGGTGCGGTGCTCGGTGCGTTCTGGTACGTCGTCAACATCATCGAGACGGGCGCGTGGGACGGGCACGTCTCGTCGGAGTTCAACGTCGACCGGAGCCCGGCGGCAATCGTGGCTCGGATCCTCCGAATCGGGATCGAGTTCATCGACCTATCAGGCGCAACAGGCCGCGACCGTTGGCTCTACGGAGTCGCCGCTCTGATCGCGCTGTTCGTCGCGGCCGTCGGATTCCTCCGATCGAGGCGTCGGACTGCACTCTTCGCCGGAGGGATCGCTGCCTTGATCGCGTTCATTCCGGCGCTCCTCCTTCCGTTCGAGCATCTCCTCATCCGCGCCTACTTCAAGTCGTGGGATCTCCTCGGCCGCCGTGACCTGGCAAACCTGGACAGCGGTCGGGACATCACCAAGTCGGCATCGAACTTCTCGTGGTATGGGCCGCTCGGCTCCCTGCTGCTCGTGACAGCCGCCGTCATGGCGATCATCGCCGTTCGCCGAGGACGCCTCGACCGCCTGGCTGTCGCGTGCGTGATCGCGCCGGCGTACTGGCTCGTCGTCTTCGCGGGGGTGCTCTTCTACCAGGACTGGGTCGGTCGCTTCTTCGCCTTTCCCGTCGCGCTCACAGCGGCGACGTGGGGGCTGGTCTGGCGTTGGCGTCCGGTCGCGTGGGGCGTGACGGCGATCGCTGCGACGACAGTGCTCGTGGCCCTGGCCAACGATGCCAAACGGCCTTCTGGCCTTCCGCTGCTCGAACGAGGGAAGCCGAGAAGCGTCTGGACGACTCCGAGGTGGACCGGGGTCGCCTTGCGCCGCGACTACGACCGGCCGATTCGTTTCCTGGACGAGCACATCCCGGCCTCTGCCGGCGTAGGCCTCGCGATCACGCCGAGCGACCCGGTCTACCCGTTCTTCGGGCGCGGGCTCGAGCGCCACGTGCGGTTCGTCCTCCCGGACGATCGCAATGCCTCGGCCGGCGTGGACTGGGTCTTCGTCAGGCCAGGGCGCCGAGTCACGCTGTGCAGGGCGTGGAAGACCGTCGTCAACACCGCCGACGGCTGGAGGATTCTGAAGCGGATCCCGGGGGGAAAGTGCGGCTCGTGAGACGGCTCCGCCGCGCCGGGAGGAGGGCGAGCGTCTCGAGCTCGTACCGCCTGCGCGCCAGCGTGAGCTGGTCGAGGTCCGGGAGCAGCGCTTCCGAAAGGTGCGAGCCGATGAACCCGGCCGCTCCTGTGACGACGTATCTCACCCCGGCAGCACCAGGAAAGAGACGTCGAGGACCGCCAGATACGCGAGCAGGAGCACGATCGAGATCATGACGAGTCGGCCGGCACGGAGCACGAAGCTCATCGCCCACGACGCGCAGACCGCGAGCGGGGCAACCGCGTTCAGAAGGTAGGTCGCCTTGATCGTGTCGCCGTCCGGATGTGGATAGGCGATCTGGAAGACGAGGAACTGCAGTCCGAGCAGCACGACGGAGCCCGCCACGACCACTAGTACAGGCGCCCGCCTGCGGATCCCCGTGAACGCCAGCCCGACGAGCCCTGCGACGGCGAGAAGAGACGGCAACAGGCCGACGTAGCTCTGCAGCACGCGCGGATGCTCGTACCTGCGTGGAAGCAGGGGCGGCGTCGAGATGTTCTCGTAAGGGATGTCGAAGTACCGCCAGTAGTCGCCCCACCAGTCCGAGTACATGACCGGCCAGAGATGGTTGAGGTAGTTGGTCGCATAGGGATGCGTGAATACCGTCCCGACGTCGAGGCTCGTGTAGAACCACGCGGGCCTTCGCGAGAAGAACGACTGCTTCGGGGCCGGTCGGTTGAAGGCGAACGGACTGCCGTGGTTCACGGCCTGGTTGACGAACCATGGCAAAGACAGCGCGAGCGTCACGGCGAGAAGTGACAACGCCGTCCAACCGGGGGCCCTCCCGCCTCCGAGTCGCCCGCGCCAGACGAGCGCGAGGATCGACGCGCCTGCCAGAGCGAGGGCCCAGGTCCTCGTCAGCGTGGCGAGGCCGAACAGGAGCCCGGCCGCACCGCCCGTCCACGGCCCGAGCCGGTCACGAGCAAGGCCGCGCACGACCACGTACAGGCCGCCCACGGCCAGGAAAGTGGCCAGCGGCTCGGGGTGATACATCACGGACGTCCGCGTGAGCACAGGCGTCAAGGCCGCCACTGCGAGGGCTCCGACCTGGACTCCGCGGGACCGCGGGAAGAGCTCCCTCGCGATCAGCCCCGCCAACACGACGACGCCGAGCCCAGCAAGCGCATCGAGGACCTGGACGCCTCGATGCGAGCCGA
>DATDDZ010000334.1:0-2235 GCA_036523555.1 Gaiellaceae bacterium | reverse complement strand
CAGGCGTTCTCCGCCGCGACCTCGCCCTCGCGAAACGCGGTGTGGGCGAGCTGCCAGTAGCCGACGCAGTCGCCGACGGCGTAGATGTGCCCGACGGTGGTCCGCCGGTGCTCGTCGGCTGCAATTCCCGTGCGCCGGTCGAACTCGACGCCGATCGCCTCGAGGCCGAGGCCTTCCACGGTCGGACCGCGCCCAACCGAGACGAGCATGAGATCGGCCTCGACGGTCTCGCCGTCGCCGAAGTGGACCGTGAGCCCACCGTACGACTCCTCGACCTTCGTGCACTGCTTCTCGAGGTGGAGCGTGATCCCGCGGCGCCCGAACTGCTTCGACAGCTCCTTCGAGGCGTCGGCGTCCTCCTGCGGGATCAGCGCCGGCAGCATCTCGATGATCGTCACCTCGCTGCCGAAGCGATTGAAGATCGAGGCGAACTCGCAGCCGATGATGCCGCCGCCGAGGACGACGAGCCGTTTCGGCACGTCGCTCTGCGCGAGCAGGCCGGTCGAATCGACGCAGCGGGGGTTGTCGAGCCCTTCGATCGGCGGTCGGAGCGGGAACGAGCCGGTCGCGACGATCGCGGACTTGAAGGAGACTTCCTCTCCGCCCTCGACCGCGATCGTGTTCGCGTCCTTGAACGTGCCGTTGCCTTTCACCCACTCGACCCCGTTGGCCTTGAAGAGCGAAGCGACGCCGCTCGTCATCTGCTTGACGACACCGGCCTTCCACTCGTTCGCCGTGCCGAAGTCGAGCTGGTAGCCGTTGAGCTTGACGCCCAGCTTGTCGAACGTATGCTCGGCCTCCTTCAGCGCGAAGGCGGTCTGCACCCATGCCTTCGTCGGGATGCAGCCCACGCGCAGGCAGGTGCCGCCCAGCTCGGGCTCGCGCTCGACGCATGCGACCTTTGCTCCCAGCTGCGCCGCTCGGATCGCGGCGGTGTATCCACCCGGGCCTCCGCCGAGAACGGCAACGTCGTAGTCCATCGTCTTCTCGCTCTCCTCGTTCGTTTCCCTCGAGGACTCTAGCCGTCCGCTACAGGTCCGCTTTCATGGTCACGGTCCCGTCTTTCTCCTCGACGGCCCGGAAGCCGTGACGCTCGTAGAGCTTCGTCATCCCCTTCTCGGCGCTGAGGCTGACGGCGGTGTGGCCCTCTTCCCGCGCGGTCGCGAGCAGGGCCTCGAGCAGTTGCCCACCGAGGCCGCTGCCGCGGCGGCTCGGGACGACGGCGATCGTCAGCTCCGGGGTCTGTTCGTCCACGAAGCCGAAGCCGGGTGCGTCCGAGGGAAAGAGGCGGTACCACGCCGCGCCGACGGGACCCGCCTCCCACGCCACGAGGCCGGCGTCGCCGGGACGTCCCCAGTTGTTGACGTACCGCGCCACCGGCAGATCGGGGCCCTCGCTCAGGCGCCAGTGGTAGGCGTGCTTGAGCATGTCGCGGAGGAAACGGACGTCCTGCGGCCCGGCCGGGCGAATCACGGCCCGGAGTCTACGGCCTCAACTCCTGCGCGAACTGGAGGCGGTTGCCGTCAGGGTCGAAGACGTCGAGAAGCCGCATCTCGCCGTGAAGCTCGAAGATGATGCCGATCTCCACGCCCGCATCACGGAGTGCATCTGCCGCGGCTCTCACGTCGTCGACGTCGACATGAGCGACCGGGCCGTCAGCTTCCGGCTCTCCCTCTGCGAGGCCGATCTCCATGCCGTTTCGCTCGAGCTTCACCCAGTCGCCGTCGGAGTCGACATACGTCTCGCGGAAGCCGAGCTTGGCCGTGTAGAAGGCACGCGCTGCCGCAAGGTCGCGCACGTGGTACCAGACCACAGGCGACGGAACGGCGGTCAAAGCGCCAGGCCCGGCTCCTCGAGGAACGTCTTGACGTCCCGGAGGAACTCGGCGCCTGTGGCGCCGTCGACCGCACGGTGGTCGCAGGTGAGCGTCAGCTCCATTCGTGGCCGAACGGTTGGCTGCCCGTCGACGGCGACAACCCGGTCCTCGATCGAGCCGACAGCGAGGATCGCCGACTGCGGCGGGTTGAGCACGGCGATGAAGCGCTCGACTCCGTACATGCCGAGGTTCGAGATCGTGAACGTGCCGCCGTCGAGGTCCGGCTGCCTGAGCTTGCCCGACCGCGCACGTTCGACGAGCTCGGCGCGGACGGCCGCGATCTCCGCGATCGACTTGCGCTCGCACCCGGGGATGACGGGGACGACGAGCCCGTTCGGCACCGCGACGGCGATGCCGAC
>DATDDZ010000333.1:0-7681 GCA_036523555.1 Gaiellaceae bacterium | reverse complement strand
GGGGTTCGCGGAGAAGGAGCTCGGCATCGAGGTCTCGGACCATCTGCTCACCGTTCGGGGTGAGCGCAAGGAGACGAAGGACGAGACCGACAAGGCCTTCCGTCTCCGCGAGCGGCTCGAGCGCGAGTTCGAGCGCCGCTTCGAGTTGCCGATCGAGGCCGACACGGAGCACGTGAAGGCGAGCTTCTCGGACGGCGTGCTGGCAGTGCATACGCCGAAGCACGAGCCGACGAAGCCGCACAAGATCGAGATCACGAAGGGCTGATCTCGCGATTCGCGGGGTGGCGGCGGGGTCGCCGCCACCCCGCGACATCTGCCGGCCGGATGTAGGGTCGGCGGAGCCCGGGGACTCTCGCCGCAGGAGGTCGCAGCTTTGCCGGAGGTCGAGACACGTGTGATCGAGCCCGACGGCCTGGAGCTGCTCGTGCAGGCCCTGGTCGACAGGAAGTTCCGGGTTCTCGGCCCCACGGTTCGCGAGGGAGCGATCGTGTACGACGAGCTCGACTCCGCGGCCGAGCTGCCCATCGGCTGGACGGACGAGCAGGCGCCCGGCAAGTATCGGCTGTCGCGCCGCGAGGACGAGGCGCGCTTCGGGTACGCGGTCGGGCCGCATTCGTGGAAGCAGTTCCTCCTGCCGCCGAAGATCCGTCTCTGGCGGGCGCGGCGCGACAACGGCAGCGTCGAGGTGATCGAGGAGTCGAACGACGACAAGCCGCTCGCATTCATCGGCGTGCGCGCCTGCGAGCTCCACGGCATCTCCGTCCAGGACCGCGTGCTGCTCGAGGGCCGCTACGTCGACCGTGACTACGAGGCGCGCCGCAAGGATGCGTTCGTGGTCGCCGTCAACTGCTTCGAGCCAGGCGGCACGTGCTTCTGCGTCTCGACGGGGACGGGGCCGAAGGCCGACGCGGGCTACGACCTCGCGCTGACCGAGATCCTCGACGGCACCCATCGGTTCCTGGTCGAGGTCGGGAGCGAACGGGGCGGCGAGGTGCTGCACGCGCTCGAGAGCCGGCCCGCGGACGAGACCGACAGGACTGCCGCCGCAGCGGCGGTCGAAGGTGCGGCGCAGAAGATGGGACGCGAGCTCGATACGACCGACCTCCGCGGGCTCCTCGCGCGCAACCTCGAGCACGAGCGGTGGGACGAGGTGGCGTCCCGCTGCCTGACGTGCGGCAACTGCACCTTGGTGTGCCCGACGTGCTTCTGCACGAGCGTCGAGGACGTCGGAGATCTGGCGGGGCACGAAGCGGAACGCGTGCGCCTGTGGGACAGCTGCTATTCCGTCGACCATTCCTATCTCCACGGCGGCAGCGTGCGCCCGTCCCCGCGCTCGCGCTACCGCCAGTGGCTCACGCACAAGTTCGGCACCTGGCACGACCAGTTCGGCGAGTCCGGATGCATCGGCTGCGGCCGCTGCATCACCTGGTGCCCGGTCGGCATCGACGTGACCGAGGAGCTGACTGCCATTCGCGCGACCGAGGAGGTTGGCCGTGAAGACCATTGACGCGGTTCTCCGCGACGTCCCGATGTTCCAGGGCCTGACGCCCGACGAGCTGGTGCTGATGGCCGGCTGCGCGACCAACGTCCACTTCGACGAGGGCGCAGTCCTCTTCCGCGAGGGCGACTCCGCGGACGTCTTCTACGCCGTCCGACAGGGAGCGGTGGCGCTCGACGTCTTCGTGCCGACTCGGGGCGCCGTGACCATCGAGACGCTCGAAGGTGGTGAGGTGCTGGGCTGGTCCTGGCTCTTCCCGCCGTACCGCTGGCACTTCGACGCGAAGGCGCTCACGCCGATCAGGGCGACGGCCTTCGACGGCGCGTGCCTGCGCGACAAGTGCGAACAGGATCCGAGCCTCGGCTACCACCTGATGTCGAGGTTCGCCCAGGTGATGATCGAGCGCCTCCAGTGGACACGGCTTCGGCTCCTCGACGTCTATGGCTACGGCGCTGCAGGCTGAACCTCGCGCGGCTGAGGCTCCGCAACCCTTCCGCGTCCGCACGCGCCGGCGCGAGACGCACGACACGTGGACGCTTCGGCTCGAGCCGGTCGACGGGGTCGGGCTCGACGTCCGCCCTGGGCAGTTCACGATGGTCTACTCCTTCGGCGTCGGCGAGGTGCCGATCTCTTTCTCCGGGGACCCGCGCGGGCCGCTCGTCCACACCGTCCGCGCCGTGGGCGCCGTCACCCGCGCGATCTGCGACGCCCGCCGCGGCGCCGTCCTCGGCATCCGCGGCCCCTTCGGGAACGAGTGGCCCGTCGCCGAGGCGGCGGGCGGCGACGTCGTCGTCGTGGCCGGAGGGATCGGCCTGCCGCCTCTGCGGCCCGCGCTCTACGAGATCCTCCGGCGGCGGCGGGACTTTCGCGACGTGGCCCTCCTCTACGGCGCGAGGACGCCCGACGACCTCGTCTTCCGCCGGGAGCTCGAGCGGTGGCGCGCGCGTGGCGATCTCCAGGTCGAGGTCACGGTCGACGCCGCGGTCGAGCCGTGGCGCGGGAAGGTCGGGGTCGTCCCGAAGCTCATCGAAGGCGCGCGCTTCGATCCCGCTGCGACAACGGCGTTCATCGTCGGCCCCGAGATCATGATGCGCTTCTCGGCGCAGGCGCTGCTCGACCGCGGCGTTCCTCCGAGCTGCATCTTCGTCTCGATGGAGCGGAACATGCAGTGCGGCGTCGGCCATTGCGGCCACTGCCAGCTCGGGCCGACCCTGATCTGCCGCGACGGTCCCGTGTACCGCTGGGACGTGCTCGTGCCGCTTCTCACGGCGAGGGAGCTGTGACCGCGACGCGAAAGCCGAAGCTCGCCGTCTGGAAGTTCGCCTCCTGCGACGGCTGCCAGCTGTCGCTGCTCGACTGCGAGGACGAGCTGCTCGCCCTCGCGGGCGAGATCGAGATCGCGCACTTCCTGGAGGCGAGCAGCGCGAGCGTCCGGGGCCCGTATGACCTCTCGCTCGTGGAGGGATCCGTCACGACCGCCGAGGACTCGGAGCGCATTCGCGAGGTGAGGCGCGTCTCGCGGAAGCTCGTGACGATCGGGGCCTGCGCGACCGCCGGCGGGATCCAGGCGCTGCGCAACTTCGCCGACGTCGACGACTTCCTCTCGGTCGTCTACGCCTCGCCGGAGTACGTGTCCACGCTCGAGACGTCGACGCCGATCTCGGCGCACGTCAAGGTCGACTTCGAGCTGCACGGCTGCCCGATCGACAAGCGCCAGCTGCTCGAAGTGATCAGCGCGTTCGTCTACGGACGTCGTCCTCAGATCGCATCGACCAGTGTCTGCACCGAGTGCAAGCGGCGCGGCAACGTCTGCGTGATGGTCGCGCACGGCACCCCGTGCCTTGGTCCCGTCACCCACGCCGGCTGTGGCGCGCTCTGCCCGTCGTACAACCGCGGCTGCTACGGCTGCTTCGGGCCGATGGAGACGCCGAACACGGTTGCGCTCACGAGGGAGCTCCGCGTGCTCGGCATGGACGAGCGCGGCATCGACCGGGCGTTCCGGACCTTCAACGTGAACGCCTTCGAGCAGGTGCGAACCGGCGATGGCTGAGTCGCGCACGAAGATGATCAAGACGCAGGCGCTCGCCCGGGTCGAGGGAGAGGGCGCGATGTTCGTCCGCATCGAGGGCGACCGCGTCACGGAAGTGAAGCTGAGGATCTACGAGCCGCCGCGCTTCTTCGAGGCGTTCCTGCGGGGCCGCGCCTTCACCGAAGTGCCGGACATCACCGCGCGGATCTGCGGCATCTGCCCGGTCGCGTACCAGATGAGCTCGGTTCAGGCGATGGAGGACATCTGCGGCATCGAGGTGGGAGGACAACTGCGCGCGCTGAGGCGCCTCCTCTACTGCGGCGAGTGGATCGAGAGTCACGCGCTGCACGTCTTCATGCTCCACGCGCCCGACTTCCTCGGCTATGACAGCGCGTTGGAGCTCGCGCAGGCCGATCCGACCGTCGTGCAGCGTGCGCTCGAGCTGAAGAAGACCGGTAATCGCGTGATGACGGTGGTCGGCGGACGCGAGGTTCATCCGATCAACGTCCGCGTCGGCGGCTGGTACCGCGTGCCGCGCAAGCGTGAGCTCGAGCCGCTTCGGCCGGCGCTCGAGCAGGCACGCGAGATCGCCCTCGAGGCGGTTCGCTTCACGGCGGGGCTCCGCTTTCCGGAGTACGAGCAGCCGTACGAGCTCGTCGCGCTCGCCCAGCCGGACGGGTATCCGATCGATCAGGGGCGCATCGTCTCGAGCAGCGGGCTCGACATCGACGTGGCCGACTACGACGACCACTTCGTGGAGGAGCACGTCCCCTGGTCGAACGCGCTCCACTCACGCCTGCGCGAGCGTGGCTCCTATCTCTGCGGTCCGCTCGCCCGCTACGCGCTATCCGCCGACCGGCTGTCGGATGGTGCGCGCAGCGCGGCGGCCGATGCGGGCCTGACCCCGGCCGAGCGCAATCCTTTCCGCAGCATCGTCGTGCGATCGGTCGAGATGGTCTACGCGGCGGAGGAGGCGCTCCGCCTGATCGCCGAGTACGAAGAGCCCGATGCTCCGGCGGTGACCGTCGAGCCCAGGGCCGGCATCGGCTTCGGCTGCACCGAGGCGCCGCGCGGGATCCTCTACCACCGCTACGAGATCGACGACGAGGGCACGATCCTGGACGCCAAGATCGTGCCTCCGACCTCTCAGAACCAGCGGACGATCGAAGAGGACCTCCGCGGCGTGGTCGAGCGGTCCCTCCAGCTGCCCGACGACGAGCTCACGCTCCTGTGCGAGCAGACCATTCGCAACTACGACCCCTGCATCTCGTGCGCAACCCATTTCCTGAAGCTCGAAGTCGAGCGCGGCTGAGGGTCGTCGGGATCGGCAACGCCTGGCGGCGTGACGATGCCGTCGGGCTCGTCGTGGCGCGGCGCTTGCGCGACTCGCTGCCCGTCGCCGTCGATGTTCTCGAGCGTGAGGGCGAGCCGACCGCCCTGATCGACACGTGGGACGGCGCGGACGCGGTCTGGCTGGTCGACGCCGTGCTGTCAGGTGTCGCGCCGGGAACGGTCCTCCGCTTCGACGCGAGCAAGTCGGACCCGCCGGAGCGCCTCGGCGGCGGCACGACCCATCACTTCAGCCTGGGCGAGTCGATCGCCGTCGCTCGCGCGCTCGGCCGGCTTCCGACTCGGATCGTCGTCTTCGGGATCGAGGGAGAGCGATTCGACCTCGGCGAGGAGTTGACTCCAGCAGTCGCGGCGGCAATCACGCCCGTCTGCGGCGCGATCGAGGAGGAGGTGCGGGATCTCAGCGCAGGCCGGTGATCTTGCCGGTCTCCACGTCGACGTCGATCCGGAACGCCGCCGGGTCCCGCGGCAGGCCGGGCATGGTCTGCATGTCGCCGCACACGGCGACGATCCAGCCGGCTCCCGTGTACGGACGAAGCTCGCGGATCGGCAGCGTGAATCCTTTCGGAGCGCCGATCAGGGTCGGGTCGTGCGAGAGCGAGAGGTGCGTCTTCGCCATGCAGACCGGCAGCGTCCCGAGCCCGGCCGCATCGAGCTGGCCCGCCTGTCGGGCGGCCGCGGGCGACAGCTCGACGCCGTCCGCGCCGTAGATCTTCGTCGCGACCGCCTCGAGCTTGCGGACGAGCGGATCGGCGTCGTCATACGTGAGCCGAAGCCGTCCGGGCGTCGCGGCCGCCGCCTTCACCGCCTCGGCGAGCGCGGTTGCTCCCTCGCCGCCCCGCTCGAAGCCGTCATTGACCTCTGCCGCGAAGGCGCCCTGCTCGAGGGCGAGACGGCGAACCGCGTCGACCTCCGAGCTCGAGTCGCCCGGGAAGCGGTTGACGGCGACGACCGCCTCGAAGCCGAGCTCCCCGACGATGCGGAGGTTCTCCGCGAGATTCGCCGCACCGCGCTCGAGCGCCGGCAAGCCGCCGTTCGGGTCGCCGCCGTGGTGCTTCAGCGCCTGGGTCGTGGCAACGACCACGACGGCGCTCGGCGCGAAGAGGGCGCTCCGGCAGACGATGTCGACGAGCTTCTCGAAGCCCATGTCCGCGCCGAAGCCGCTCTCGGTGACGACGAAGTCAGCGACCTTCAGGCCGATCGCGTCCGCGACGAGCGAGTTGTTGCCGTGCGCGATGTTCGCGAACGGCCCGCAGTGGACGATGGCGGGGCTGCCCTCGAGCGTCTGCACGAGGTTGGGTTTCAGGGCGTCGACGAGGAGCGCTGCCATCGCGCCGGCCGCGCGAATGTCCTCGGCGGTGACGGGGAGCCCCGCCGCAGTCGACCCGATCGTGATCTGTCCGAGGCGCCGGCGGAGGTCGGGGAGATCCCGGGAGATCGCGAGGATCGCCATGACCTCCGACGCGGCCGTGATGTCGAAGCCGGTCTCGCGCGGAATGCCGTTTGCGCGCCCGCCGAGCCCGACCACCACCTGGCGCAGAGCGCGGTCGTCCATGTCGAGGCAGCGCCGCCAGGTGATCGAACGCGGGTCGATGCCGAGCTCGTTCCCGTGCTGAAGATGGGACTCGACCATCGCAGCGAGCAGGTTGTTCGCGGCGCCGATGGCGTGGATGTCGCCGGTGAAGTGGAGGTTGACGAGCTCGGGCGGCACGACCTGCGCGCGCCCGCCGCCGGTGCCGCCGCCCTTGATGCCGAAGACCGGGCCGAGTGACGGCTCGCGCAGACAGAGAGCGACCCGGTCACCGAGCGAGCCGAACGCGTCGGCGAGGGAGATCGCGGTCGTGGTCTTGCCTTCGCCCGCTTTGGTGGGCGTGAGCGCCGTGACACAGACGAGCTTCCCGTCTGCTTTCGTGCTCAGGCGGTCGAGCGCGGAGAGGTCGATCTTCGCGGCGTGATTCCCGTGCGGCTCGACCTCGGCCGGTTCGAGCCCGAGGTCGGCGGCGAGGTCGGCGATCGGGCGAACCATGCGCTCCGGAGCAACGTACACGGCCCGAGCTTCGTGCGTTCGGGTGATGTGAGCATCCGCGGTAGCCACCGGGCCGTTTGCGGGAAACCCGCAGCAGATTGGCGGTTCGTTCCCAAAAACTCCTCGGGCGGACGCGGATGGCGCTGGCGGCCCCCACGGCTTGACTTCGACCCAACCCCGGAACCACCACAGGAGATTGGAGGCAGGAGATGAGCACCGTCACAGCAGACAACCGCGTTGTAACCGCCGTTCGCGAGAGGAGCGACTTCCTCAGGAAGCTCTTCGAGTGGGGCGGATTCGGAGCGGGCGCGATTCTCGTCGCGTTCGGTATCGCAGCGATCGCCATGGGCTTCAGCGGCCGGGCAACCGTGTCCGACAGCCTCAAGCAGGAGAAGAT
Organism: Gaiellaceae bacterium; assembly: GCA_036523555.1. GTDB lineage: Bacteria > Actinomycetota > Thermoleophilia > Gaiellales > Gaiellaceae > 3-1-20CM-4-69-9. The sequence continues at coordinate 381 of DATDDZ010000333.1, read as the reverse complement.
CGTCGGCTCGGCCGACATGACGCCCACGTTGATCGCGAAGGAAGCCCAGCAGGCCGGCCTCAAGAACGTCGACCTGCCGACCGTCTCGGTCGCCGGGAAGGCGATCGACAGCGGTCCGCGGGCCCGCGCCTTCGCGAGCTACATGCGCATCCACGCACTCGAGGCGACGGGTGGCTACACGTACTCGCAGATGGGCATCTACCAGGCGAAGCCGGGGACGCCGAAGTCGCAGCTGGAGGTCGGCGGCGGCACGAGCAACGCCGAGTTCGCCGCGATCGATCCGACGACCAAGCAGCCGGTGCAGAACGGTGCCCGGCAGGTCTGGATCAGCGAGACCGCGCTCACGGGCAACCTGAACATGAGCCAGCTCGCCACGCAGAT
>DATDDZ010000332.1:0-1675 GCA_036523555.1 Gaiellaceae bacterium | reverse complement strand
GGCGCCGAGCCCGGTGGCGAGCGCGGTCGCCAGCGCCGCGGCCGTGACCGCCAGACCGGAGGTCCCGCCCGCGGCGCCGACGAAGAGGTTCAACGCCTCAGCTCACCGCGTGGATGTGCTCTCGCGCTCCATCGGCCTTCGCCCCGTTCTGCGGTGTCTCCTCGCCGCGGACGACGAGCACGGGGCAAGCGGCATGATGAAGCACGCCCGTGGAAACGCTGCCGAAGAGCACGCGCTTCACCGTTCGCCAGCCGTGCGATCCGATGACCAGGAAGCGGGGCTCGTACTTCTCGGCTGCGAGGCAGATCTCCTCGACCGGGAAGCCTCGCAGGACGACGGTGCGAGCCTCGACGCCCACCTCCTCGGCGCGTGCCGCCGCCTCAGCGGCGACCTTCGCCGCCTGTTCCTTGCCGATCTGGGCGAGCTCGGCGCTCGGAGGCACGGCGGCGAACCCGAGAGTGCTGTAGGGAATGTCCCAAACGGTCACCACGACGAGATCCGCCCCGAGGAGCTTGGCCAGCTCGACGGCGGTGGATATTGCCTTCTCGGCCGCCGGTGACCCGTCGGTCGCAAGCATCACGGGCTTCATGGAAGTCCTCCTTCGCTAGAAATGTACGCCGGCGCGGCGCGAGAACTCACTCCGCGCCGCGTCAGCCTCTGTCAGGTCTCGGGCACGCTCGATCCGGTCGCGGGCCTCGAGGAGGTAGGCGGCCAGATCGGCCCGGCGGACGTCGATCGCGAGGCGGTCGATGACGCACGCGCCTGGCACCACGGCGCCGCCGGGCTCCCAGAACACGCAGAGCTCACGGGGGCATGGCTCGGCCTGACCCTGAGCGGCGAGCCGGAGCTTGCAGTTACCGGGTTCGATCTGGCTCACGCTTCAAGTGTCGGGCCGGGACGTGGAGCCGACATCCGCGGGCGCTCCGAATCCCGCTGCGGGGTTCTACTGAGGCCCGACCCTCACTCGGTCCGGCGTCGCAGCGTCACGGCCCCGAGGCTCAGCGCCAAGAGAGTCACGCCGACGACGACGGCGACGTCGAGGGCCCCAAAGGCGCCGAGCGTGCCACGGCGTGTCACGCGGTCGAGCGCGTCGTAGGCGTAGGTCAGGGGAAGGACGTACGACACCAGCTCGAGTGCACGCGCCATCTGGCCGCGAGGGACGAACAGGCCGCAGAGGATCAGCTGCGGGAAGACGAACGCCGGCATGAACTGGACGGCCTGGAACTCGGTGCGCGCGAACGCGCTCGAGAGGAGGCCGAGGGACATGCCGAGGACGGCGTTGGCGATGGCGAGCAGGCCAACGACGAGCGGCGACCCCTCGACGTGCAGGTCGAGCAAGAGAAAGGCCACCAACGAGACCACCGTCGCCTGCGCGGTCGCCACCACGGCGAACGCGGCGCCGTAGCCCGAGAGGAGGTCGAGCTTGGCCAGTGGGAGCGTCATCAGGCGCTCGAGCGTCCCGGTCGTCCGCTCGCGGAGCATCGTGATCGAGGCGACGAGGAACATCGCGATGAACGGGAAGAGCCCGAGCAGCGGACCGCCGATGCGGTCGAAGACGAGAGGCCGGTCGACGAACAGGTACTTCAGGAGCGTCACCAGCACACAGGGCACGACGAGGAGAAGGGCCAGCGTGCGCGGGTCCCGGCGAAGCTGGGCCAGGACGCGCCGGGCGGTC
>DATDDZ010000331.1:0-4432 GCA_036523555.1 Gaiellaceae bacterium | reverse complement strand
GAGGAAGATCAGCTCGGGGTCACCGACGAGCGCGACGCCCAGGTCGAGGCGGCGCTTCTGTCCGCCTGAGAGCGTCTTCACGCGTGCATGCCGCTTCTCGTCGAGACCGACGAGGCTGATCACCTCGCCGACGTCGCGCGGGTGCTCGTAGTAGCCCGCGAACATGCGGTGCGTCTCGTCGACCGTGAGGTTCGCCCAGAGCTGGGAGTGCTGCAGCACCACCCCGATGCGCTCGCGGAGGCCGCGCGGCGAGCCGGCCGGGTCGTGACCGAGCACCTCGACCTCGCCGCCGTCGCGCGCGCGGTAGCCCTCGAGGATCTCGACCGTCGTGGTCTTGCCGGCGCCGTTCGGTCCCAGGAGCCCGAAGACCTCGCCCTCCGCGAGCTCGAAGCTGATGCCGCGCAGAGCTTCGTGCGCGCCGTACGACTTGTGCAGGTCGCGGACGGTGATCGCGCTCACAGCTCGAGCACGTGCATGCCCGCGGGCGGAAAGGCCGGCTCGACACCCTCGTCGAGCTCCGCCACGATCTGGCTGCAGTCGGGCTGGTGGCCGACGACGACCACGGTCTCTCCGCGCCCGGTCACAGCGGCGAGGACGTCTTCGGCCGTCGTGCCCGGCGCGAGCGCCTCTTCGGTCTCGGGCTCGCCGAGCCCGAGCTCCTCGGCCGTCTGGCGCGCGCGCAGAAGCGGGCTGGAGAGGACCGCGTCGGGATCGAGCCCGTCGGCGCGGAGGCGTTCGCCGAGCCGGCGCGCCTGCTTCCGTCCCTCGGTCGTGAGCGCGCGGAGCTCATCCGGGCTCCCCGGAACGGCCTCCGCATGGCGAATGAGCACAAGCCTCAACTGGCGCCGTAGGCTACCTGTGTGGGTCCGCTCCGCTATGTCGTCGCCGACGTCTTCACCGACACGCCGCTGACCGGCAACCAGCTCGCCGTCTTCACCGACGGCCGCGACGTCGACGACGAGACCATGCAGGTCCTGGCGCGGGAGATGAACCTCTCCGAGACCGTGTTCGTCTTGCCGCCGGAGAGCGGGGGGCACGCACGCATCCGGATCTTCACGCCCGCCAGCGAGCTGCCCTTCGCCGGCCACCCGGTTCTGGGGTCGGCGTTCGTGCTCGCCCAGCCTCTGCAGCTCGGCGAGATCCGGCTCGAGACCCAGTCGGGCATCGTTCCGGTCACGCTCGAGCGCGAGGGCGCCAGGATCACCTTCGGCTGGATGCAGCAGCCGATTCCGGAGTGGGAGCCGTTCGCGGAGGCCGAGGAGTTGCAGGAGGCGCTCGGTGTCCGCTCGCTCCTGCCCGTGGACTTCTACCGCCTCGGCCCGGGGCACGTCTATGTCGCGCTCGGCGGCGAGGACAAGGTCGCTGCGCTCAAGCCCGACTTCAACCTGCTCGAGCGCTTCGACGCCGGGATCAACTGCTTCGCAGGCGAGGGTGCGCGCTGGAAGACACGCATGTTCGCCCCGGGCAGTGGCGTGGCCGAGGATCCGGCGACCGGGTCGGCGGCTGGGCCGCTCGCGATCCACCTCTGCCGGCACGGACGGATCGAGTTCGGCGACGTGATCGAGATCTCGCAGGGCGTGGAGCTCAAGCGCCCGTCGAAGCTCTACGCGCGTGCGGAGGGATCCGGTGAGCAGGTCGAGCGTGTCGAGGTCGGCGGTAGCGCCGTGGTCGTGGCGCGCGGCGAGTTCCGCATCTAGTCGAACGCGACCGCCTGGATCTCCGGCAGTTCGGGGACGAGCGCGCGCCAGAAGATGCCGCCGTTCTCCGACAGGTAGAGCCGGTTGCGCGCGGCGAACAGCATCACGTCGGGATTGTCGTCGTCGATCGTGACGGCGAAGCCGGGCGGCAGCCCGCCACCCGATTCGTGCCAGGTGCTTCCGGCGTCACGGGAGATGGCGAGCGGCGGCCGACGGTCGACGACCGCGACGATCGTCGCGCCGGCGGCCGCGGCCGCGACGACGCGCGGCAGGGCGACCTCGACGGCGGGCACGTCGAAGTCGTCTCCCGGCCCGAGCACCTCCTCGCCTTCGAGGTCGACCACATAGGTCCCGGCCGCTGTGCGGACGGAAGCCGTCACGGGATTCTCTTGCTTAGGACCGCACCGACGACCGCTGTCGCGCGACGTGCGGCGGAGGACGGGCTCAGCCCTTTTGCCCTGCCCGCCAGGTATGCCGCGGAGAACGCGTCGCCGGAGCCGGTCGGATCTGCCGCGATCGGCCACGCGCCGACGTCCTCCGCACGGCCGTCGTAGTAGACACATGACCCCCGTGGCCCGAACGTCACGAGCACCTCGGGCACGCCGAGCCTGTCGATCGCCCCGATCACCTCGGCCTCCTCCTCCGCGAGCTTGAGGATCTGAACGTGCTCGAGCATCGCGGGATCGAAGTCTGCGTCGAGCCGGAGCGGCCCGATCTCGGGTGAGCGCACGAGGCCCTGGCCGTCGAGTGACAGATGGCGTCCGCGGGCGAGCGCCGCGAGCGTCTCGGCGGGAAAGTCCGAGCGAAGGAGCGGAGCCGCGTGCACCCATGCGCCGGCAGGGATGATCTCGGTGTCCTCGGGCGACCAGGTGTCGCCGGGCTGGTCGACGGTCATCACCCGGACAGAGTCCTCGTAGTAGAAGGCGAACTCGGTCGTCTGGGTTCCCTCGAGGACGACGACTGGGAGGCCGAGCGAGGTCAGGTGGCGGACGTATGCCGCGCGCTCGTCCGGGCCGCAGCGCGTGAAGATGGTGCCGAGCACGTGCATCTCGCGCCAGCCCTGCGCGGCATAGAACGGCGCGCCGCCGATGCGCGGCGGCTGGCCGTCAACGAGGTCGCGGGCGAGGTTCCCGACGAGGGCCAGCGGCAGCACGCGCCGAGCCTAGCTTGACCGCCGCGCCCGTCAGCAGGAACGCGACGAGGAATCCGGGGAGCGACGCTCCGGTCTGGTACGCGGGGGTCGGGAGCCGATGAAGCCAGTCGGACCAGAAACCGAGATCGGCCGGCTGCGCGAGCCACTCGTAGACGCCGAAGCCGGCGATCCACGCGGCGATCGGCCCCGGACGAAGGGCGGGGCCGTCGAAGACGTCCTCCGGCTCGTAGTGAGCGCCCCGCGCGAGCCAGTCTGCGACGAGGACGCCGAGCAGAGGGACGAACACCGCGCCGAGCAGCAGCAGGAACCGCTGGTAGCTCCGTATGTCGATCGCCAGCGCTCCGGCGGTCGCCACGATGGACGCGCCCGCGATCAGGAGGCGGGGCGAAACGCGCGGAACGAGGTTCTGCGTCGAGACGGCGGTCGAGTAGATGTTGGCGAACGCCTCGTCGGTCTCGTCGACGGTCAGCGCAAGCAACGCGAGCGCGGCGGCGACGCTGCCTCCGGCGATCGCGGTCAGGATCAGCTCTGGATGGTTCGGGTCGACGCCTCGCGAGAGGACGAGGATCGAGCCGAAGCCGAACTGGAACAGCGTCGGCAGGAGGTAGCCGACCCCGGCGCCGAGGAAGGCGCTTCGCCGGCTGCGCGAGAATCGCGTGTAGTCGGCGACGAGCGGAGCCCACGAGACGGTGACCGCGACGACCGTGTCGACCGCGACCCAGAACGAGCCGTGGTGTCCGTGCTCCATCCAGATCCTCGTGAGATTCGCCCCGTGGACGATCCACCAGGCGAGGTACACGACCGACGCCAGCACCGCCCAGATGGCGAACTTCCGCACGAATCGACGGACGAATCCCACGGGGCCGAGCAGCGCGAGCAGCGCCGCCACGCCGCCGAAGCCGAGCTTCCACAGCCAGACCGCCTGGACGCCGAACAGCCTGTCGCACAGGAGCCCTGCGGCCGTGGCGATCACGATCAGCTCGAAGATCGCCCAGCCGAGGCACTGGAGGATGTTCAGCGCCGTCGCGACGTACGAGCCCCGGCGTCCGAGTGGCGCGCGTTGCAGAACCATGGTTGGTACGCCTGCGTCCGCGCCGATGAGCGCGGCCACCGCGAGCATCCCGTTCCCGATCACGGCGCCGACGAGCGTGGCAGCGAGCGCATCCCGGAGCGGCAGGTCGAAGTACGCGGGCAGGACGAGCACGAGCAACGAGATGCCGAGGTTCGTCCAGAGCAGCGTGGTGTCGAGGAAGCCCAGCACGCGCAGCCGTTCGGGCACAGGCTCGATTCCCCAGTGCGGCGTCTCGTGCAAGGCGTTCGCTCCCTTCGCTGGCGTGACCCAGATCAGGTTCGACGGGTGTGATCTCAGCGCCGTGTCGTAGCGCACCCCGGCGTCGGTAGCCTACCGGGTCGAATGAAGGCCGGATCTCTCGCGATTGTCTTGGCGGCGCTCGTCGCGGCGTTCATCACGGGCTGCGGCGGCAAGAGCGAGAAGGCTGTCACGAAGGCGCAGTACGACCAGAGGGTCGATCAGCTCGGGCGCGACCTCTACTCCGCCGCGAACAACCTCGGGCAGTCGACC
>DATDDZ010000330.1:0-8597 GCA_036523555.1 Gaiellaceae bacterium | reverse complement strand
CGGGCGTGATCGCCTACGCGTTCCACGGAGACGTTCGGGTCGGATACGCGGCCCTCGTCGGTGTCCCAGCCGCGGTCTCGGTTGCCGGCGCGACCGCGCTTCAGCAGCGTTTGCGCGGCCGGACACTGGAGCTTCTCTTCGCGGCGTTCCTCCTGGTTGTCGCGGTCTGGCTCTTCCTCAAGTGACGTACGCGCTCGCGATCGCGCTCGGGCTCGTCGCGGGGATCCTGGCCGGGATGTTCGGCGTCGGCGGCGGGATCCTGTTCGTCCCGACGCTCGTCGCGCTCGGGCTGGACCATCATCACGCGAACGGGACCTCTCTCCTGGCGATCCTCCCGACCGTGGTCGTCGGGACCTGGCGGCAGTCGCGTTACGGAAACGTGCGCTGGCGCTCGGCGCTCCTCATCGGCGCCTTTGCCGCGGCTTCGGCCCAGGGTGGTGTCTTCCTCGCCGTGGCGTTGTCGGACGCGACTCTCCGCCGACTCTTCGCCGGCTTCCTCGTCCTGGTCGCTGTGCAGATCGCCTGGCGTGCCCGCACAGCTGAGAAGTAGGGCCGATGGTGCGCGGTCTATCCTGTGGAGATGGCGCATCCGGACGAGGCCTGGATTCCTCTCGTCGACGAGCCGGTCGGCAACATCGTCGCGAAGCTCGAACGGGAGGATCCCGAGATCTCGGCACTCGTCGCGTCGCCTCACCGCATCCTGGCGTTTCGCACGTTCGCGTACATCAGGGTCGGCATCAAGCTCGGCGAGCTCCTCTTCGAGCAGGATCTCGCGCCGCCCGACGCCGACGAGACATGGGTCGACACCCTGCTTCGAGACCCGAAGCACCACGAGGCGCTTCACCGCGAGGTGAAGGCCGTCGCCGAGGAGATCGCGTCGGATCCGAGGTATGCGGACGAGGGGCCGCTCGGGCCCGACGCCGCAGCGCGCGACCGGTTCCGTGACTTCGCGCGCAGACAGCTTGCCGCCGACTGACGTCTCCACGTAGCGACGGGAGCAGCTTCGTTGCAGGCTGACGGCCTTTCCTTGCCTGCCGGCGTCTAAGTACGCGTGGCCGCTGCAGACGTCCTCGAGCGAAGGGCGCGCCGCCGCGCGCGCCGGAAGTTCGCGCTCGAGGCCGTCGCAGTCCTGGTCGTTACGGCCGGGGCGGTCGCCGCCGTCTATTTCCTCAACACCAAGAAGGTCGCGAGCCCCTGGGCCGTCGGGGGGACGGACGAGCAGAACGTCTCGCATGCCCCCGGGATTCAGACCGAAGTGTCGGTCGCGGTCGACCGCGCGAACCCGCGCGTCCTCGTCGCCGCCTCGAACGACTCGATCGAGACGGCGATCCGCGTGTACGTGTCCGCGAACGGCGGCAAGACGTGGAAGTCAGAGCGGGGACCCGTGTTCGACACCGACACCTGCGCGTGGGGCGACCCCGCTGTCGCGGTCGGCCCGGGGGGCCGCCAATACGTCGCCTACACCGAGAAGTCCGTGTGCACGAGCGGCCCCGATCTCACGCCCTACCTCGTCGTCGCGTCACGCGCGGTGCCCACGCGGCCATGGCAAACGCGGCGGGTGGCCCATCCCGCGGTCGAGTTCGGCTTCGACGACAAGCCCGCACTCGCCGTCGCGGGTAGCGGCCGCGTCTACGTTGCGTGGTCGAGGCTGATCGGTCGGTCGTACCAGACGACGGTCGTCAGCTCGAGCGACGACGGCGGCAAGACCTGGTCCAAGCCTCGCCCGGTCGATCGTGCCCTCGTCCAGCCGCAACTGGTGTCGATCGCGACCGGCCGCCGGGGCTCGCTCTATATCGCCGGTGTCGACGCGGCCCTGGGCGTCTGGATCGCGCGGTCGACCGACGGCGGCCACTCGTTCTTCGTGCGGCAGGTCGCCGGTCTCCCCGGGAACCAGGCGCGGACGTGCATCGTGTCCGGGAAGTACCTGCTGCCGCAGCAGTCCCTGCGGTGCCTCGGCCCGAACCCGACCGTGACCACGCGGACGGACGGTCGCGTCTACGTCACGTATGGGACGACGGGCGCGAACGGCACCGAGGACGTCGCGAACGCGGTCTTCGACGCGACCCTGACCTCGGTCGGCCGCAACATCGCCGGGCCGGTCGAGAAGAAGAAGGCCGACCAGTTCTGGCCGGCGGCCACGGTCGACCCGCGGACGGGCGATCTCTGGGCTTGCTACTACGACACCACCGGCGACGCGGGCCGAAAGAACGCGTGGTTCGCCTGCACCGTCTCGCACGACGGGCTCCACTGGTCGAAGCCCGTTCGGGCCGGTGCGCACGCCGCGAGCCCGGATGTCCTCTGGGCGGACGCCGAGATTTACGGCTTCGGCGACTCGGGCGGCTGGGGCGGCTACCCCGGAGTTGCCGCCGACGACGGCGTCGCACACCCGCTCTGGATCGACACGCGCAACCTCGACGCGAACGCCGAGGAGATCCTCGCGGCGCGGCTGGCCCGCCGGTCGCTCGGGCGCTGATGCAGGTCGCGACGAGCGAGATTCGCACGAAGACCCTGCATAATGCAGGGAAGGTGTTCAAGCGCGCGCCTGTCGCTCTCCTCGCCGTCCTCTTCCTCCTCGCCGCCTCGTCTGCGGGCGCGGAGCAGCCTGCGGTCGTACCCGTGGGCGCGAGCGCGCACGCCTTCGCGGTCCGGGTGACCGTTCCGGGCCAGCCGGCCGCGGGCACGCCGACGGTGAACGCGCCGGGCGACTCGGTTCAGTTCAGCGGGAGCTTCATGTACGGCACGGACCCTGTCACCGGCGCTCCGATCGTCAGCACCGGCTCGGCCAACGCCAGCGCGTCGGCGTTGGCAGGCCCCTCCGCGCAGTCGAGCGCGTCGGCCCAGGTCAGCACGCTGTCCGTCTTCGGCGGGGAGATCACGGCGACGATGGTGGCGGCTGCGGCCCATGCCGAGCATCGCGCAGCTTCGGGCAAGGGGAATGTCGACGGGACGACCGTCACTGGGCTGGTCGCGCTCGGCCAGCAGGTCACCGGGGCGACGACCGTGGTGCTTGCGGACTGGGGCTCGCTGACGACCGCCGCGGGCGGAGTCACCGGCACGCCTGCCGCGGGCTACGGCGGTCACGTGACGGCACTCGAGATCAAGCTCACGCTCGATCACGCCGGGCTGCCCTCCGGGACGACGATCGACGTCGGCTTCGCGGACGTCGCTGCGAAGGCCTCGCCCCTCGAGCCCCTCCCGGTTGAGCCGAAGAAGGTCAAGGCGAAGGCGCCGGAGCCGCTTCCGGGCTTTCCGCCGATCCACGCGCCTCCGAACGTCACGCCCAAGCTGACCGCCGGGGGCTACGTGTTCCCGGTGTACGGGCCGTCCTCGTTCGTCGACACCTTCGGAGCGGCACGCGGCGACATCTCCAGCGGCTGGCACCACGGCGACGACATCTTCGCTCCGCTCGGCGCGCCCATCCTCGCGGTCGCAACCGGCACCGTCTTCTCCGTCGGCTGGAACCCCGTCGGCGGCAACCGGCTCTGGCTTCGCGACGGAAAGGGCAACCTCTTCTACTTCGCCCACCTGTCCGCCTTCACGCCGCTCGCCGTGAACGGGAGCAAGGTCAATGCCGGGGACGTCCTCGGCTTCGTCGGGAACACGGGCGACGCGCAGGGGACGCCGTACCACCTCCACTTCGAGATCCACCCGGTCGGGCTTCTGGGTGAGGGATACGACGGCGCCGTGAACCCGACGTCGTATCTGCTCGCGTGGAAGCACCTACAGGACGTCAGCTTCAGCGGCGGGGGAGCCTGGGCTCCCGGTCAGAGCCTCGGCAACGCGCCCAAGCCGGGGGCGATTCTCCTCTCGGCGTCCGACATCTCGACCGCGGACGGCCTCGTTCCGGGATCGCTGCAACGCGCCGTCCGCCCCCGGTCAGGGGCGGGCGACGGGTACGCGTCGAAGTGAGTGTCGCCTAGTTCGGGCTGGGCGTCGAGTTGCCCTGGTACGTGAAGTCGTCGCTCGCGCCGAACAGCTTGTCGGAGAGCCACTTGCGGGTCTGCGCGCCGGAGACCGGGTTGAAGAGGAGCCCGAGCGCGATGCCGGTCAGGAGCAGCATCGTGTTGCGACCGCCGTGGTCGTCCTGCTTGCCCTGAACCCGGTCGGACGCCTGGCGTAGCTCGTCGACGGCTTCCCGGAGCCGCTCCTGGATGTCCTTGTCGGTCGCGACGCGGGCCGCCACCGGGATCGCTCCGCGCTTCCCGATCAGCTCGTCGTAGATCTCCCGCGCGGCTGCGTACGCATTGCGCACGTTGACGCGGATGTCCTCATCCGTCATCGCGCGCTCGATGTACGGCCTCGCGCTGCCCGCCCGGTCCAATACCTTGTCTTTCGCCTTCATCATGCGTGGATCGTCCTTTCTGTTGTCGTCCTGTCGGTTCTTTCCGAAGGGTAATCCTCGCAAACGAGCGGCCGCCGCCGTAGGGATACTGCTCCTTGCCGGCTGCGGAGGCGGAAAGGGCACGACCCCGGAGCGTTCGGTGCGCGGAACCGGGTACGCGTTCTCGGCTCCTTCGGACTGGTCCGTCGCCCGGAGCGCTCGTGAGGTGAGCGTCTCGAAAGGCGTCGGAGTCGTGTCCGTGACCCGGTTCCGGCTCCAGCACGCATTCCGTCCGGCGCTCTGGCCGAAGGTGGTGACGGAGTCGGACCGCACGGCGGCGGCGGTCGCGAAGCAGCAGGCCGGATCCCTCGTCGGTTCCCGGACGGTGACGGTCGCGGGCCGCCGCGCCCGGCAGTACGACATCGCCTACGAGCAGAAGGGAAAGAAGCTCGTCGAGCGGCTCGCCTTCCTGCTCAGGGCGAAGACGGAGTACCTGCTTCTCTGCCGCTACGAGCGGGGCGGCGACACGCGCGCGTGCGGGCTGCTGCTCGCGACCTTCAGGTTGACCTGACGGTCATGCCGGCTGGGCGCGCCGTCGAACGCCGCCTCCAGCACCTCGTCGATCGAGCTGACCGGGACGAACTCGAGCTCGCGCCGGGTCTCGGCCGGGAGCTCGGCGAGGTCGGGCTCGTTGTCCTTCGGGATGATCACGCGCTTCAGGCCGGCACGCTGTGCGGCGAGTGCCTTCTCGCGGAGGCCGCCGATCGGCAGCACCTGGCCGGTGAGTGTGATCTCGCCGGTCATCCCGACCTCCTCGGAGACGGGCTGGTTGCGGACGAGCGAGGCGATTGCCGTCGCCATCGTGATCCCCGCCGACGGCCCGTCTTTCGGCACGGCGCCGGCCGGAACGTGCAGGTGGACGTCGTGCTCCGTGAACCAGTTCGCATCGAGGCCGAGCTGCGCGGTGTGGGCCCGGACCCAGGAGAGGGCGGCCTGCGCCGACTCCTGCATCACGTCGCCGAGCTGGCCGGTCACCGTCAACCGCCCCTTGCCCGGATACGCCGTCGCCTCGAAGAAGAGGATGTCACCGCCGACGGCCGTAAACGCGAGCCCTGTCGCGACGCCCGGATCAGACGTGCGCTTGCGCACCTCGCCCTCGAACCGCCTCGGGCCGAGCCACGACCGCAAGCGCCGCTCGTCGATCCGCAGCGTCTTCGCGCGCGCCTTGCCCTCGGCGATCTGCCGTGCGCCCTTGCGCAGGACGTCGGCAAGCCGCCGTTCGAGGTTGCGCACGCCGGCCTCGCGCGTGTACTCGCGGATGATCAGGCGCAGCGCCCGGTCCGTGAACCTGACGCGGCCACCGTCGAGCCCGTGCGCCTCGAGCTGCTTCGGAAGGAGGTACCGCTTCGCGATCCCGAACTTCTCGTCCTCGGTGTAGCCGGAGAGGGAGATCACGTCCATCCGGTCGAGCAGAGGGCTCGGGATCGTGTCGAGCGTGTTCGCCGTGCAGATGAACAGGACCTTGGACAGGTCGAAGGGGAGATCGAGGTAGTGGTCGCGGAAGGTCTTGTTCTGCTCGGGGTCGAGCACCTCCAGCATCGCGCTCGCCGGATCGCCGCGGAAGTCGGCGCCCATCTTGTCGATCTCGTCGATCAGCATCACCGGGTTCATCGACTCGGCGTCGCGGAGCGTCCGGATGATCGTGCCGGGCATGGCGCCGATGTACGTGCGCCGGTGGCCGCGAATCTCCGCTTCGTCGCGCACGCCGCCGACCGAGAGGCGCGCGAACTTGCGGCCGAGGGCGCGCCCGATCGACTGGCCGAGTGAGGTCTTGCCGACGCCGGGCGGCCCGACGAAGCAGAGGATAGGCCCGGAGAGGTCGTTCTTCAGCTTGGACACCGCGAGGTGCTCGAGGATGCGGTCCTTCACCTTCTCGAGGTCGAAGTGGTCCTCGTCGAGCACCGTGCGCGCGTGGCCGAGGTCGAGGTTGTCCTCGGTCGTCTTCCCCCAAGGGAGCGACGCGAGCCAGTCGAGATACGTACGAATGACGCCGTACTCTGCGGCGGCCGAGGGCAGCTTCTCGAGGCGGCCGAGCTCCCGATCGGCAGCCTTGCGCGCGTCCTCGGGCAGGTCGAGCTCCGCGAGCCGCGATCGCAGCTCGTTGACCTCGGCCGCATCCGCGTCCCCCTCGCCAAGCTCGTCCTGGATCGCCTTCAGTTGCTGCCGCAGGAAGAACTCGCGCTGGCCCTTCTCCATCTCCTCTTGGACCTGGGACTGGATCTTGGAGCCGAGCTCGAAGACCTCGAGCTCGCGGTTCAGGATCGCGGAGACCTCGCGCAGGCGCGCCTCGACGGCGGTGAGCTCGAGCAGCCGCTGCTTTTCCGCTGTCTTCAGCCGCAGCGTCGACGCCACGAGATTGCAGAGCGCGCTCGGATCGTCGACGTTCGCGGCCGCGAGCTGCAGCTCTTCGGGGAGGTAGGGGACGAGGCCGATAACCCGCGCGAAGAGGTTCTGGACGTTTCGGGTCAGCGCCTCTACCTCGGGCGTCTCCTCGAGCTCGTCCGCGAGCTCCTGGAACTCGCCGACGAGGTAGGGGTCGTCGCTCACCTCGCGGTCGAGCTCGATCCGCTGCACGCCCTGCACGAGGATGCGGAGCGTCCCGTCGGGCACCTTGATCATCTTGTGGACGACCGCCGCGGTGCCGACGCGGTAGAGGTCGTCCCAGCCGGGCTGCTCGATGTCGGCTTCCTTCACCGTGACGAGAGCGAGCACGCGCTCGCCCGAGACGACATCCTCAACGAGCTTGATCGAGCGTTCCTGGCCGATCGCGAGCGGCGTGACGGACTCAGGGAAGACGACGGTGTCCTTCAACGGCAGGACCGGGAGCGTCGCCGGGAAGGAGAGCTCGTCCTGTCGCTCCTCGAAGTCGATGAGGGTTTCGCTCACGATCCGACCCTCACGGGGATCGAAACGCTCTCGCCGGGGGCGTCCTTGGGAGCGACCGGCAGCTGGATGGCGAGGATGCCGCGCTCATACGTCGCGGTCGCGCGGTCCGGGTCGACGTCCTCGGCCAGCGTCACCTGCCTCTGGAACGGGCCGTAGTCCACTTCCATCTGCTGGTAGTGCCCGCAGTCTTTCGGCCTGCGTCGCTCGCCCGCGACGAGGAGGGCGCGCGCCGACGCGGCCACCTGGACCTCGGACGGCTCGACGCCGGGCAGCTCGACGAGGACCGTCAGGGTCGGCGGCTCTTCGGTCCGGTAGACGTCGACCTGCGGCCGGTGCACGCGCCGAAGGCCTCGCGAGAGCGGGAAGACCTGCCAGAGATCGGCGAAGAGCTGCTCGATCTCCTCGGCTCGGTGCTCGAAATCACGTCGGTGCTTGGCCATCGCCTAAAGGTACCCCCGAGGACTAGGGTTGGGCCCGTGGCGCGCTGGACTCGTCTTGTGCTGCGCTTTCGCTGGCCGATTCTCGGTGTGTGGCTCGTTGTCCTGCTTGCCGGCGGGCTCGCAGCCTCGAAGCTGACGCCCCTACTCTCGAACACGTTCACCGTCCCCGGCACCGACTCCGAGCGCGCGCGTCACATCCTGCAGCAGCACTTCGGCGACCGCAGCGACGGCGAGTTTCTCGTCATCTACAAGATCCGCGGGGGAACGGCGGGCGTCACCCTTCGCCTCGACCAGAGCATTCGCCGGGGCGCCGGAGCGGTGCCGGGTGCAAGGGTGACGGCGCTCAGAGAGGCGAGGGGCGGCGTCGTCTACGGGAGCATCCTGACGACGCTCAACATCGCCGACGCCAAGGGCTATACGCACGACATCCTGAGGCGGCTCGATCAGCCACCCGGCGTCGACGCCTACGTCTCGGGACAGCCCGCGATCGCGGACGAGCTCGACCCGATCTTCAGCCAGGACCTGAAGAAGGGAGAGTCGATCGCGATCCCGATCGCGCTCGCCGTCCTCCTCGCTGTCTTCGGGCTCTCGCTTGCCGCCACGATCCCGCTCCTCTTCGCGGCGGCGACGATCACGGCGACGCTCGGGATCGTCTTCATCGTCGCCCACTACATGACGATGGCGACCTACGTCACCAACCTCGTGCAGCTGATCGGGCTCGGGATCGCGGTCGACTACTCGCTCCTCATCGTCTACCGCTTCCGCGAGGAGCTGGCGCGCGGCGGCTCGAAGGACGACGCGATCGTCAGGACGATGGCGACTGCGGGCCGGGCCGTGATCTTCTCGGGCGCGACGGTTGCGATCGGCCTCGCGCTGCTGCTGTTCATGCC
>DATDDZ010000329.1:0-10168 GCA_036523555.1 Gaiellaceae bacterium | reverse complement strand
CCAGGTGTCGAGGACGTCGTCGCTCTGCTTCAGCTCCGTCGATCCACACTCCGCGCAGGCCGACGGGACTGTCTCCTCGACCGTGACGTGGCCGTCGGGACACTCCCAGAGCGGCAGCCTGTGGCCCCACCAGAGCTGCCGGGAGATGCACCAGTCGGGCGCGTTCTCGAGCGAGTCGATCGCGAAGCGATGCTGCGACTCGGGGTGATAGGCGACGCGGCGCGCTCGGAGGGCCTCGAGAGCGGGCTGCTTGATCCCGTCCATCGAGCACCACCACTGGAGCGAGATCAGCGGCTCGATTCGCGATCCGCAGCGCTCGCACAGCGCGACCGCGTGACGGTACGACTCGCGCTTGTCGAGCTGGCCGTGCTCGCGGAGCCAGTCGAGGATCGCCGCCTCCGCTTCGTCCTGCGTCATGCCGGCGAGGCCACCCGCCGTCTCGCTCATTCGCCCGTCGAGGGCGATTGCGCTCGGCTCCGGCAGGCCGTGGTCGCGGCCGATGTCGAAGTCGAGCGGGTCGTGACCCGGCGTGACCTTCAGGGCGCCCGTGCCGAACTCCGGGTCGACACGCTCGTCGGCGATCACGGGCACGGTGCGCTTGACGAACGGCACGACGACCTGGCGGCCGATCGCGTCACGCCAGCGCTCGTCGTCGGGATGCACCGCGACAGCGACGTCGGCGACGATCGTCGGGACGCGCGCGGTTGCGATCGTGACGCCGTCCCCGGCGCCGTCGGCGAACGGATAGCGAACGTAGGTCAAGGCGTCGTCGATCTCCTCGTGCACCAGCTCGAGGTCGGAGAGAGACGTCTCGTGAAACGGACACCAGTTGATGATCCGGTTGGCGCGATAGATCCAGCCCTTGCGGTACAGGTGCACGAAGAAGCGGTACACGGCGCGCACGTAGGCGTCGTCCATCGTGAACCGCTCGCGCCGGTAGTCCATCGAGGCGCCGGTGCGGCGGAACTGGGTCATGATAGTCCGGCCGTACAGCCGGAGCCAGTCCCAGACGACCTCCTCGAAGCGGGCCCGGCCAAGCTCGTGCCGGTTCTGTCCCTGGGTTGCGAGGTGCTTCTCGACGGCGTTCTGCGTGGAGATGCCCGCGTGGTCGTAGCCGGTGAGGAACACCGTGTTGAAGCCGCGCATCCGGTGCCAGCGCACGAGGCAGTCTGCGAGCGCCAGTTGCAGCGCGTGCCCGGTGTGGAGCGGCCCGGTGACGTTCGGCGGCGGGTGCGCGACGACGAACCTGGGCCGGGACGGGTCGGGCTCGGCACCGTACAGGCCCTCCTCCTCCCAGGTGCGCTGCCAGCGTTCCTCGACCCCGTGCGGCTCGTACAGCGGCTCCATCGGCCGATCGTAGCCCGGAAGCGGGCTACCGGCCGACGGCGTAACCCTGCATGCCGCGAGGATTCGCCGCGGCGCGGAGCTGGCCCTCCTCGCGCGCGACTGCGGTGACGCGTCCGAGCGACCAGTCCGGTGCGACCGTGACCTCGTGGCCCCGTTCACGCAGCCCGGCGATCACGTCGTCCGCGAACCGCCCTTCGAGCTCGAGCGACCGGCGTGCGAACGCGCGCGGGTAGAAGGACGAGATCAGGTGGTCGGTGTGGAACTCCGGCGCATCGATGGCCTCTTGCAGGTTCAGGCCGCGGTCGAGATGTCGGAGGAACACGTGGAATGCCCATTGCTCCTGCTGGTCGCCGCCGGGCGTCCCCCACGCAAGCCACGGCTTGCCGTCGCGTAGCGCGAGCCCCGGAGAGAGAGTGGTGCGCGGTCGAGCCCCCGGTCGAAGCGACGACGGCAGCCCCTCTTCGAGCCAGAACATCTGCAGGCGGGTCCCCAGCGGCCAGCCGAGCGCCGGGATGACGGGCGAGGAGTGCAGCCAGCCGCCGCTCGGTGTGGCGGAGACCATGTTGCCGCAGCGATCCGCCACGTCGAGATGGACGGTGTCGCCGCGCGTCGGCTCCCCCGCGCCCGCCGCCGGCGCAACGTCGTGCACTGAGGGCAGCCGACCGAGGCCGGGCTCGTACTCCGCAGAGGCCTCCTCCCCGACCGACGCCCGCCTTCGGTCGTTGTACTCGCGCGAGAGCAACGTGTCGAGCGGGACGTCGGACGAGTCGCCGTAGAGCGCGTCGCGGTCGGCGAAGGCGAGCTTGGCGCACTCGGTCACGACGTGGACGAGCTCCTCTTCCGACAGCGACCCGAGATCGAATCCCGCCAGGAGCGCGAGCTGCTGCAGCGCGACGGGGCCGGTTCCCCACGGGCCGGTCTTGCAGACCGTGACGTCGTGGTAGTCGAACGACACGACGGGCTCGACGGTCGCGTGCCACGCCGCGAGGTCGTCTGCGGCCAGCAGCCCGTCTTCTGCGCGGCAGAAACGGTCGATCTCCTCGGCGACGAAGCCCTCGTAGAAGAGCCCGCGGGCGCGCTCGATCTCCTCCTCGCGAGAGCCGCCGCGCGCCTCGTCGAGGATCCGCTGGTACGTCGCGGCGAGCACAGGGTTGCGGAACTGGTCGCCGGCCTGCGGAACGGGAAGGTAGAGCTCGGAGGACGCGGGCCAGGTTGCGATGAGCTCGGCCTCGCGCCGGATCGTCAACGGGATGCCGGGCGCAAGCGGGAAGCCGTCGCGCGCGTAGCCGACCGCGAACGCCAGGACGTCTTCGAGCCTCCAGGTGCCGTGCTCTTGTAAGAGCAGGAGCCAGCCTCCGAAAGCGCCCGGGACGCACGCTGCGAGGACGCCGGTTCCCGGAACGAGGTCGTGGCCGAGCTCGCGGAAACGGGAGATCGTCGCGGCAGCCGGAGCGACGCCCTGGCCGCACAAGGAGAGCGTCTCGCCGCGGTCTGCGGAGTAGAAGAGCACGGGGACCTCCCCGCCCGGGCCGTTCAGGTGCGGCTCGACCACCTGCAACGTGAAGCCCGTGGCAACCGCTGCGTCGAACGCGTTGCCGCCACGTTCGAGAACCGCCATGCCGACCGCAGAGGCGAGCCAGTGGGTCGAGGCGACCATCCCGAACGTGCCCCGCAACTCCGGCCGAGTCGTGAACTCCACGACGGAAGACTCTAGTGTGGCGCGGGTGCGATTCGGGATCGCCCTCGCGAACATCGGCTCGTACTCGGATCCGCGCGTCGCGATGCGCGTAGCGGAAGCCGCCGAGGCCGGCGGCTGGGACGGGATCTTCGTCTGGGACCACCTCGCTTTCGCCTGGGGCGCCTCCGCCGCCGATCCGTGGACGGTTCTCGCGGCGGTCGCGGCGACCACTGAGCGCCTGCGGCTCGGCACGGCGGTGACGCCGGTCGCGCGGCGGCGTCCGCAGGTGCTGGCGAACCAGGTCGCCACGCTCGACGTCCTGAGCCGCGGCCGCGTGATTCTCGGGGCGGGCCTGGGCGGGTCACCGTCCGAGTTCGGCAAGTTCGGTGAGCCCACAGACGACCGCGTGCGCGCCGCGATGCTCGACGAGGGGCTCGCGCTGTTACACGAGCTCTGGTCCGGCGAGGAGGTCCGCCACCGCGGCGAGCACTACACGGTCGACGGCGTCACACTCGCTCCCACCCCGATCCAGGACCCGCTTCCTGTCTGGATCGGCGGCAACAGACGAGCCTCCCGGCAACGCGCCGCACGCTGGCAGGGCTGGCTCCCGGACAGCACGTACCCGCCCGGTGGCGGCGCCTCGCCGGAGAATGTCGCCCGCGGCCTCGCGGAGATCCGCGAGCTGCGCCGAGGCTCGGCGGATGGCTTCGACGTCGCGGTGCTCGGGCAGAGCGGCGAGAGCGACCCGGGCGCGTATGCGGAGGCCGGCGCGACCTGGTGGCTCGAGAACGTCCATGACCGCCGCGGCACGGTGGACGAGGTGCTCGAGCTCGTCCGGCGCGGGCCGGCCTAGCCCCAGCCGTCCGCTGCGTCGGCTGCCGTCGCCGCAGAAGATCCGGTGCGCGGGCGCCGCTCGAGCACGTGGATCAGGAGCTCGTAGGAGTGGAGCACGTGCTCGCGAGCGAGGACGCGCGCGCCCGCGGCGTTTCCCGCCCGGAGCGCCGCGATGATCGCGCGGTGCTCGCGCTCGTTTCGCTCGTAGCGCGCGTCGGTCTCCGAGCCGCCGGGCGCCCAGACCGCGTGCCCGGAGAACGATCGCCGCGCGCTCTTTGCCAGCCTTTCGACGAGCGGCGCGTCGGCAACGCGGTAGATGACGTCGTGGAAGCCGTGGTTCGCCCGTACCCACTCCGACGTCAGGCGCCAGCGGTCGTCACCGTCACGCGGCCGCGCGCGCAGCTCCTGCGTCGCCCGGCTGAACTCGGCCTCGACGCGCTCGAGCTCGTCGAGGTCGGCCTCCGTCATCCTCGGAGCTGCGAGCTCGGTCGCAAGCGACTCGAGCTCGGCGCGGACCAGGAAGGCCTCGTGGAGCTCCTCCCGCGACAGCGTGCGCACGCGCACTCCGCGGTTCGGCTCGAACGAGACGAGCCCGAGCGCCGCCAGCCGTCGCAGAGCCTCGCGGACCGGCGTCCGGCTGACGGCGAAGCGCTCCGACAGCTGCTCCTGCCTCAGGACGGTGCCGGGCGACAGCTCGCCCGACACGATCGCCTGCTCGACGACGAGCGCGATCTCGTCGGCCTTCGTGCTCTCGAGGCTCATTTCAAGCGATCGTACGCGGGCAGCGTGAGGAACTCGACGAAGTCCTCGGACAGCGCCACCTCCTCGAACACCTCCTTCGCTGCGTCACCCGCGTCGACCGCGGACACCTCCCGGCGAACCAGGTCGGCCTCGAAGCGCCCGGCTCGGACCCAACTCCAGACCTGGGCGCGGGAGATCTCGGCGGTCGCGACGTCCTCCATCAGGTTGTCGATCGCGGCTGCTCCGACGCCGGCGAGCCAGGCGTCGAGGTAGCGCACGCCGACGCCGACGTTTGCGCGAAGCCCCTCCTCGGTGATCTCGCCGCCCGGGACCTCGAAGTCGACCAGCTCGGCCGCGGTCACCCGCACGTCGTCGCGCAGCCGCTCGACCTGATTCGGCCGGTCAGCGAGGACTTGATCGAACACCTCGGTCGCGACAGGGACGAGATCCGGATGCGCGACCCACGTGCCGTCGAAGCCGTCGCTCGACTCGCGCTCCTTGTCGTCACGGACCCGGGCGAGAGCGACCTCGTTCACCGCCGGGTCGCGCCGGGAGGGAATGAACGCGGCCATTCCGCCGATGGCATGCGCGCCGCGCCGGTGGCAGGTGGAGACGAGGAGCTCCGTGTAGGCGCGCATGAACGGAACGGTCATCGTCACCTGCCCGCGGTCGGGAAGGACTGCGCCGAGCTTCTTGATCGTGCTGAAGATGTAGTCCCAGCGGCCGGCGTTCAGCCCGGCCGAGCGCTCGCGGAGCTCCCAGAGGATCTCGTCCATCTCGAACGCGGCGAGGATCGTCTCGATCAGGACGGTCGCGCGAATGGACGCGTGCGGCAGGCGCAGCTCTTGCTCGGCGAGCTCGAAGGCATCGTTCCACAGCCGTGCCTCGAGGTGGCTCTCGAGCTTCGGCAGGTAGAAGTACGGGCCTGATCCGCGCTCGAGAGCCTCGTGAGCGTTGTGGAAGCAGGCGAGCCCGAAGTCGAAGAGACCGGCCGAGACCGGCGCACCGTCGACCGTCACGTGCCGCTCCTCCAGGTGCCAGCCGCGTGGCCGCACGAAGAGCGTGGCCGTCTCGTCGGCGAGGCGATAGGTCTTCTCGGGCGTCTCGAGCGCGATCGTCCCTCGCACCGCGTCGATGAGGTTGCGCTGACCCGAGACGACGTTCTGCCACGTGGGCGAGCAGGCATCCT
This sequence comes from Gaiellaceae bacterium, assembly GCA_036523555.1. Classification (GTDB taxonomy): domain Bacteria; phylum Actinomycetota; class Thermoleophilia; order Gaiellales; family Gaiellaceae; genus 3-1-20CM-4-69-9. Next base: position 4,379 of record DATDDZ010000329.1, on the reverse strand, counting down.
CGAAATCCGCCATGAAGACGCGGGCACCGGAATTCAGGGCGTTGATCATCATCTTCCGGTCGACCGGCCCGGTGATCTCGACCCGTCGGTCGAGCAGGTCGCGCGGCGGGGGAGCGACCCGCCAGTCGCCTTCCCGAACGGCGCGCGTGTCGGCCAGGAAGTCCGGAGTGCCGTGCCGTTCCCTCCGCTGCGCGAGCAGCTCCAGCCGCCTCGGGCCGAGCTTCCGCTGCAGTAGGGCGACGAAGGCAAGCGCCTCGCCGGAGAGCACCCCTTCGTCGGCCGGCGCGAGGACCTCGACCCCGGCCGGCGCGACGGTGACCCCGTTCATGCCTGGAACTGGGCCTCTTCGGTCGACCCGGCGAGCGCGAGGGTCGAGCTCTCGCCGCCGCTCACTGCCTGGGCGACCGCGTCGAAGTACCCGGCCCCGACCTCGCGTTGATGGCGCGTGGCGGTGTACCCGTGTTCCTCCAGCTCGAACTCGCGCTCCTGCAGCCGGACGTACGCGCTCATGCCCTCGCGCGCATAGCCGTGCGCCAACTCGAAGAGCGAGGCGTTCAGCGCGTGGAAGCCCGCGAGCGTGACGAACTGGAACCGGTAGCCGAGCGCCGCGAGCTCCTCCTGGAACCGTGCGATCTCCTCGTCGTCGAGCTGCCTCTTCCAGTTGAAGGACGGCGAGCAGTTGTACGCGAGCATCTTGCCGGGAACCTCTTCGTGGATCGCCTGCGCGAACTCCCGTGCCTCGCCCAGGTCGGGGGTCGACGTCTCGAACCAGAGCAGGTCGGCGTACGGGGCGTACGCGAGCGACCGTGCGATGCAGGCATCGAGCCCGGGTCGCACGCGGAAGAAGCCCTCCCCGGTCCGCTCGCCGGTCAGGAACTCCTCGTCGGCCGGATCGACGTCGCTCGTGATGAGCGTGGCGCTGAGCGCGTCCGTTCGGGCGACGAGAAGCGTGGGCACGTCGAGAACATCCGCGGCCAGCCGCGCGGACACCAGCGTCCTGACGAACTGGCCCGTCGGTACGAGCACCTTGCCGCCGAGATGCCCGCACTTCTTCTCGGAGGCGAGCTGGTCTTCGTAGTGGACGCCGGCCGCGCCGGCCTCGATGAACGCCTTCATCAGCTCGAACGCCTGCAGCGCCCCGCCGAATCCGGCTTCCGCGTCCGCGACGATCGGCAGCGGCGCGACTCCGTCGCCTCCCTCGGCGACGTCGATCTGGTCGGCGCGGAGGAGGGCGTTGTTCAGCCGCCGCACGAGTGCCGGCGCGCTGTTCGACGGATAGAGGCTCTGGTCGGGATACGTCTGTCCGGCCAGGTTGCCGTCGGCCGCGACCTGCCACCCCGACAGGTAGATCGCTTCGAGGCCGGCCTTGGCCATCTGCACCGCCTGGCCGCCCGTGAGCGCCCCGAGAGCGGCCACGTGGCGATCGCCGTTGAGAAGGGCCCAGAGCCGCTCCGCGCCTCGGCGCGCAAGCGTGTGCTCGACGGGCACCGACCCGCGCAGGCGCCGGACGTCCTCGTCCGAGTACGGGCGCTCGATTCCATGCCAGCGCTCATGGCGCGAGCCGTTTCGGGCGAAGGTCATGGGAAGCCTCCTCGGTTGGGTCAGTCGACCTCGTGGTCGCGCTCGCAGAAGTCCGGGCACGTGCACTCGGCGAGCTCCGCGGTGGTCAGCACCACGATGGTCGCCTGGTCGAGCTCGGGCTCCTCGAACGGGATCACGATCATCTCGGATCCAGAATAGCTCATTCCTGGATCCTAAACGGCGGTCAGGACGTCATCAACCTCCACCATCGGCTAGTTTGGGATCCAGGATCGATACCAAGGATCCGAAACTGTGCGCTGCCCGACCCGCAGGGGGGTCGAGAGAGCTGTAAAGGACTACGCCGTCTCTTCGATCGGGGCGGCGTCGTCGTCTGCCACCCCTTCGGCGCTCGTCACGAGCGTCGGCTTCAGGTGCTTCTCGATCGTCTCCTTCGTGATCACGCACTTGGAGACGTCGCGTCGCGACGGCAGCTCGAACATGACGTCGAGCAGGGCGGTCTCGATGATCGAACGGAGGCCGCGCGCGCCGGTTTCCCGCTCGAGCGCCTTGTCCGAGATCTCCCAGAGCGCGTCGTCGGTGAAGACGAGCTCGATGTTGTCGTACCCGAAGAAGCGTTGGTACTGCTTGACGAGCGCGTTCTTCGGCTCCATGAGGATCTGGACGAGGTCTTCCCGGAGCAACTGGTGCACGGCGGAGATGACGGGTAGGCGGCCGATGAACTCGGGGATCAGGCCGAAGTTGAGGAGATCCTCCGGCATCACCTTCGCCAGCAGCTCGGACGACTCGATCGAGCTCTTCGACCGTACCTCGGCGCCGAAGCCGACCGCGCTCTTGCCGATGCGCTTGCCGATGATCTTGTCGAGCCCGGCGAACGCGCCGCCGCAGATGAAGAGGATGTTCGTGGTGTCGATCGAGAGGAATTCCTGGTGCGGGTGCTTGCGACCGCCCTGCGGGGGCACCGATGCGACCGTCCCCTCGAGGATCTTCAGCAGCGCCTGCTGGACCCCCTCGCCCGACACGTCGCGCGTGATCGACGGGTTGTCCGCCTTCCGCGCGATCTTGTCCACCTCGTCGATGTAGATGATCCCGGTCTCGGCCTTCTTGATGTCGAAGTCCGCGGCCTGGATCAGCTTGAGGAGGATGTTCTCGACGTCCTCGCCGACGTAGCCGGCTTCGGTGAGCGCCGTGGCGTCGGCGATCGCGAAGGGGACGTTGAGAATCCGCGCGAGCGTCTGCGCGAGCAGCGTCTTGCCACAGCCGGTCGGCCCGAGCAGCAGGATGTTGGACTTCTGGAGCTCGACATCGCCGTCCTCCTGGCCCATCTGCACACGCTTGTAGTGGTTGTAGACCGCGACCGACAGCGTCCGTTTGGCTTCTTCCTGCGAGACGACGTAGTCGTTCAGGACCGAGTAGATGTCCTTGGGCCGCGGAAGGTTGTCGAGGTCGAGTTGCGCGGGAGCGGTGAGCTCCTCGTCGATGATCTCGTTGCAGAGGTCGATGCACTCGTCGCAGATGTAGACGCCGGGCCCGGCGATCAGCTTCTTGACCTGCCGCTGGCTCTTGCCACAGAAGCTACAAAGCAGCTGCTCGTTGCCGTCGGATGCTCGGGCCACGTCTCTCCTTTTAGCTCCTCGCGCCCCGGCCGTCTACCGATGCGCGATCACGTTGTCGATGATGCCGTACTCCTGGGCTTCTGGCGAAGTCAGGAAGTAGTCCCGCTCCATGTCCTTGGCCACCTGCTCGGTCGGACGTCCGGTGTGCTGGGCGAGTATCTCCTCCAGGCGCCGCTTGAGGTTGATCGTCTCGCGCGCCTGAATCTCGATATCGGTCGCCTGGCCCTGGAAGCCCCCCGAGACCTGATGGATGAGGATCTTGGCGTTCGGCAGCGCGACCCGCTTTCCTTTCGCCCCGCCTGCCAGGATGATCGCGCCCATCGACATCGCGATTCCGACGCAGGTCGTCTGGATGTCGGGCTTGATGTATTGCATCGTGTCGTAAATCGCGAGGCCGGAGTACACCTGACCTCCGGGCGAGTTGATGTAGATCTGGATGTCCTTCTCGGGGTCCTCCGACTCGAGGTGGATCAGCTGCGCCACGATCAGATTGGCGATCTGGTCGTCGATCGGCGTGCCGAGAAAGATGATCCGCTCGTTGAGCAGACGGGAATAGATGTCGAACGACCGCTCGCCACGCGACGTCTGCTCGATCACCATCGGGATCAATGGGCTCATTTCAGGCTGGCTCCTTGGGCGTCGCTTGCGATGCAGTCCACAAAAGCCGGGCCGGCTTCGCCGGCGCGGCCGTCTCTAGCTGCCGGGGGTCCACAGTTTCGGCTTCTCTGCCGGCTTCTCCTTGTCGGGTGTCCAGATCGAGTCCCGGGCCGCGGCTTGCTCAGGCGGAACCCGCTCCACCTCTGCGGTCACGCGATCGAGGGCTCGGGCAAGACGAATCGCTTCCCGCTCGGTCTCGTACGCGCCCGCCGCGCGCGCCTGCTCGATCACCTTGTCCGGCTCCTCGAACCGCTCGCGGAAGGATTCGTCCACGTCGTCGTCCGACACTTCGATACCCAGCTTGTCCGCGATCGCATCGAGTACGAGCTCGCCCGCGACCGACGAGGCCGCCTGCTCCCGCAGACGGGCGACGAGATTCTCTGCCGACTCGCCAGACACCTGGAGGTAGGTCTCGAGCGTCGCTCCGCTCCGCCGCATGACGGCATCGAGCTCACGCAGCAGCGTCCGGGTCCGGCCCTCGACGAGCGGCCCCGAGACCTGAACGTCGTTCGCGTCGACGAGCCGCTCGAGCGTGGCTCGGCGGAACGCGTCGTCGATCTCCGCCGC
>DATDDZ010000328.1:0-14637 GCA_036523555.1 Gaiellaceae bacterium | reverse complement strand
ACGATCTCTACGGCTCGCTGGCGCAGCGACGGCACACGCCGCGCGCGGAAGCCGATCCGCTCGCGGACCGCCCGTGGATCCTGTGCGACCTGCACATGCACACGAGCTGGTCACACGATTGCGCGGTCGACCCGGCCGACCTGATCGCCTACGCCGAGGGCAGCGGCCTCGGCGGTGTCGCAGTGACCGACCACAACGTCCTCGGCGGAGCGCTCGAGACCGTCGAGCAGGCGAGGGGTCGCGACCTGATCGTCATTCCCGGCGAAGAGGTCAAGACGGACGGCCAGGGCGAGGTGATCGGGCTCTTCCTCCGGGAGGAGATCCCGCGGGGGATGTCTTTCTCGGACACGGTCGCGGCGATCAAGGAGCAGGGCGGGGTCGTGTACCTCCCCCACCCCTTCGACCGCATGCACTCGATTCCGGAGCCGGCGACGCTGCAGCGCCACCTCGCCGACATCGACGTGTTCGAGGTCTACAACGCGCGCCTCCTCTTCGAGGGGTACAACGACGAGGCGCTTCGGTTCGCCCGCAAGTACAACCTGACCATGGGCGCCGGCTCGGACGCGCACGTGCTTCAGGGGATCGGCACGGGCGCCGTCCGGATGCGGGCGTTCGTCGGCGCCGAGGAGTTCCTCCTCAGCCTGCAGTCGGCCCACGTGCTGCGCCGCCCGCGGTCGCTCGTCTACCTCCAGTCCCTGAAGTGGATGGCCCAGGCCAAGGAACGCGTGCGCTAGGCCCGAACCTGGTGGAAGCAGTGCCGGCAACCGACGAGATCTACGAGAAGTACCTCCAGAAGGCGATCGTCGAGATCAACGACCTGGCCCACGAGGTCGCCCAGGCCGGTGGGGCGCGCGTGCCTGCGATCGGCTCCGGCCATCCCCTCGCGGACGTGATGCTGCTCAAGTACCGGCCGCAACCGGCGGAGGTGCAGGAAGGCGTGTCGTTCTACGGCCGGGCCGGCCAGGCGGTGCTGAAGTCACTCCAGAGGCTGCACGTCGACCCGATGGCCGTGTACGGCACGAACTGCGTCAAGTTCGCCGACGGCAGCGACGAGGAGTCCCGTCCGTTCCTGACCAGGGAGCTGCACATCGTGCAGCCGAAGCTCGTCGTCCCGATGGGCGAGAGCGCGGTCGACTTCCTCAACTCGCTCGCCTTCCCGCTCGCTGACCCGGTCGAGTTCAAGCCGGGAGAGCTCCAGCGGTTCACCGCGACGATCGAGGCCCTCGTCGTGCCCGACATCGACGCGTCGCTCGACGAGGCCCCCGCCAAGAACCGGTTCTGGAAAGCGTTCAAGCCGCTTGGCAACTGGTGGGCCGAGCTGCCTCCGTATTGACGGCCTCACGAGTCGTCGCGGGGACGGCCCTCCTCGGAGCCCTGTGGCTCTACTACGCGTTCCACGATCGGCTCTGGGAAGCGGGCAAGTGGTGGGACATCGCCTTTCTCGCAGTCGTGCTCATCCCCGCGTGCTTCGCGCTCGTGTGGCTGCTGCTGCCGCTTCGCACGTGGCGGTGGACTTACCTGGTCGCAATCGCGTTCGGCATCCTCGCACTCGTCCTCCACCTCGTCGGCGCGAGCACGCCGGAGAACTTCTGCAAGCTCTTCGGTGTCAGCCTGATCGGCTTCTGGTTCCTCGGCTTCTTCGAGACGCTCGGCTGGATCGTGCTGGTCGCGTGCATCGTCCCCTTCGTCGACGCCTATTCCGTCTTCGCGCCTCACGGGCCGACGAACGTCATCGTCAGCGAGCACCGCCACGTCTTCACGGACTTCTCGTTCGCGTTCCCCATCCCGGGAGAGCGCTACGCCGCGAATCTCGGGCTTCCCGACCTTTTGTTCTTCGCCCTCTTTCTCGCCGCCTCGGCGCGTTTCGCCCTGCGGCCCAGATTGACGTGGCTGCTGTTGACCGTCTCGTTCGGCGCCACGCTCGCGCTTGCGTCCGTCTGGCGCGGCGGATTGCCGGCGCTGCCGCTTCTCGCTATCGCCTTCCTGCTCGCGAACAGCGACCTGATCTGGAGCGAGCTCAGGCGGCCGGGGCCGGAACGACGCTCCGCGGGAACCGAAACACGTTCGTCGGGTCGTACCGGCGCTTGACCTGGCGCAGCCGCGCGTAGTTCGACGCGTAGTACGCGAGGTTCGGGTGGTCGAGGTCGGGATCGACGTAGTTCTGGTACGCCTGCCCGGAGACGTACGGCCCCATCGCCGCACGGAAGCTGCGCAGCCAGTCGACGTCGGCCGCCGTCGAGCTCGCGGCGACGTACTGGATCGAGAAGAGCTGGTCGCGGTGGACGAACGCGGTCGCGTCCTTTGGCACGCGGTTGATCGCGCCCCCGTAAGCGTCCATCAGGACGCTGCCGCCGCCGAGCGCCGGGTCGTTCTGGCGCTGCTCGATCCGCTGGATCATGGCCTGGATCCCGGCCGTCGGCAGGGCCGAGGCGACGTAGTCGGACTTCGCCACGAAGTCCGAGCGGCCGACCTCGGCGTTCGGAACGGTGCCGACGAGATGGCAGCGGGCCCACTCGGAGCAGTTCGCCCAGTCGAGCGAGGCGTTGATGAAGGAGCGTGTGCGGATGATCATCGTCTGCGGGGACGCGGCGCTCACGAGCGGCTGGAGGAGCGTCTGCAGGCCCGCCTCGCTGCCGAAGTACTGGCCGTTCGACGCGACGATCGGCCCGCCCGGGCCGTCGGTGGCGATCAGGTCGCACATGGAGAAGAGCTCGTCCGGGGCGTGCGGGGCCCACGCCTGCCACGCCGCAACCACCGCCGCGGCATCGCTCCACGGCCAGGTGGCGCGATACGTGACGACGTTCGACGCCGGCCGCGTGGCGAACTTGAAGCCCGTGACGATCCCGAACTGTCCGGCTCCGCCGCCGCGGCACGCCCAGAAGAGGTCCGGGTGCTGCGTCTTGCTCGCCAGGAGCGCCTGGCCGCTCGCGGTGACGATCACGAGCGACACGAGGCTGTCGCACGCCAGTCCCCACGCCCTCCCGGAGAATCCGTGTCCGCCGCCGAGCGTGAGACCGGCGATCCCGACGGTCGGGCATGAGCCCGCGGGAATCGCAACCCCCTGGAGGCTGAGCGCCTGATTCACGTCGATGAGGAGCGCACCGGCGCCGACGGTTGCAGTGCGCGCCGCCGCGTCCACAGTGACTCCGTTCATTCTCGTGACGTCGACGACCACGCCCAGGCACGTGGAGTAGCCGGCGTAGCTGTGGCCGCCGCAACGCGGCACGACTCTGATCCCGTGCCGGCGCGCCCACCGGACGGTCCGCCAGACGTCTTGCGCCGACGCGCAGAACACGACGGCACCCGGCCGAACGCCGTCGTAACGCGGGCTGTAGAGACGCCTCGCCGTGTCGTACGTCGCATCGCTCGGCGACACGACCGTTCCCTGGATCAGCCCCGCCAGCTCGACGAGCCGTGGATCCGTCCCCTGCCGCAAGGTTCCTCCCGTCCAGCCCGGCAACGTCGCGGCGAGGCCGCCGCCTGCAGCGACCTGCCCGGCGCAGACGAGGAAGGCGCGCCGGTCGAGTCGGCCGCTCATCAGGACACGTAGCCGGTGCGAATCAGGAAACGGCGAACCGCGGCCAGATAGCGCGCTCTGTTCCTCCAGCGGCCGTCGACCATCGAGGGCCAATCGTGCCGCGCGACCGCTGCCCGCACGCGCGCCCAGCCTGCCTTCTCGCGGCCGAGGAGGTACTGATCCGCGAGGTACGCAGGTAGGGCCCCGTCCGGATACGCTCGCGTGCGCACCGCCCGCCGGTACCCGCTCCAGATGCGGGTCGCGTCGGCCCGAATCGCCCGTGGAAAGCTCCGCGTCACGTTCACGAGCCGTCCCTGCTCGTAGCGCTGGACGAGGACCGGTACGGCGGAGCACGCGTAGCAGCTGAAGGCGTAGTTGAAGCGATCGTCTCCCGTGACCAGCTCGAGCCGGCCGTCGGAGCCGAGATCGCGGAGCCGGTACCCCGGATTTCCCCAGGAGTGGACGCGACGGACGTACGCGCCGCTCGCGAAGCGGAAGAAGGTCGTGTACACGCAACAGTGCGCTCCTCCCGTGTAGAGATCGAGCAGGACCTCGGGCTCTCCGTCTCCTTCGAGATCCGAGACGGAGACGGATGATGCGTCGGCTGCCCCGCCGCTCGCGGGCCACGCAGCGCAACCCGGACAGAGCGGCTGGACGTCGACGTCGGCGAGCACCGCATCGCCTCGTCGTATACGCAAGTGCAGGTGTGTGAAGCGCTGCCGGAAATCCTGCGCGGCGTCGTCGAGGAGGTAGGTCAGCTCGGCGGTGACCTGCCCGGAGTGGGCGGTCTCCGCACGCGGAATCGGCGCGGCCCGCCCGGCGCCCGTCGCCGACAGGCACGCCACGAGCGCGCACCCGAGGACGATCCTCCTCACGAACGCTCGAGCAGGGAGACGGCCTCGACGTGGGGCGTGTGCGGGAACATGTCCACGGGTTTCACCCGCCTCAACTCGTAGCCGTGGTCGGCTCGCAGGCGCTTGACGTCTCCTGCCAGTGTCGTCGGGTTGCAGCTGACGTAGACGAGGCGCGGCGCGCCGATCTCCCCGAGGCGCTTGAGCGCCTTACCGGCGAGGCCCGCGCGCGGCGGATCGACCACGACCACCTCAGGATCGCCGCTGCGACCGTGCAGCTCCTCGACGGCCTGCCCGACATTGCCGGCGAAATAGGCCGCGTTGCCGATGCCGTTCAACTCCGCGTTCTCGAGCGCACACGCAATCGACTCCTCCGATATATCGATCCCCCAGACCGTCAGCGCGTCGCCGGCCAGGAGGAGGCCGATCGTCCCGATCCCGCAGTAGAGGTCGAACACCGTCTCGTCGCCCGTGAGCGCGGCGAACTCGCGCGCCACGTCGTAGAGCCGCTCCGCCATCTGCGTGTTCGTCTGGAGGAACGCATTCGGACGTACGCGGAAGCGCAGGCCCGAGAGCTCCTCCTCGATGAACTCCTCGCCCCAGAGGAGCTGCGTTGGCAGGTTCGTCACCTCGGCCTCGCCGTCGTTGACCGACCAGTGGATCGACTTCACCTGGTCGTGCCGGCGCAGGGCGTCGACGAAGCCGCCGATGTCGAACTTCTCGCCCGGGCCCGTGACGAGCTGGACGAGCGCCTCCCCGGTGTTGCGGCCCTCCCGGACGACCAGGTGGCGCAGGTAGCCGGTGTGCTCGGCCTGGTCGTACGCGACGAGCCTGTCCCCCCGCGCCCAGTCGCGCACCGTGTCCCGGATCGCGTTGCCCAGGTCGGTGGTGAGCCAGCAGCGCTCGATCTCGAGCACCTCGTCCCAGCGGCCGGCCCGGTGGAATCCGAGCGCGGGGCCGCCCTCGAGCTGCGTGAAGGAGTACTCGAGCTTGTTGCGGTAGTGGAAGGCGTCGATCGCGGAGACGATCGGCTCGATCGGCGGGTTGGCCATGCCGCCGATGCGGCGCAACGCGTCCTCCACCTGGCCCTGCTTGGACTCGGCTTGCGCGGCGTAGCCCAGATCCTGGAACCGGCAGCCGCCGCAGGCGGGGAAATGGGCGCACGGCGCGTCGACGCGGAGGGGGCTCGGCTCGAGCACCTCGGTTGCGAGCGCCTCGGCGTGCCGCCGCTGCACCTTCGTGATGCGCGCGAGCACGGTGTCCCCGGGCAGGCCGCGCCGCACGAACACGACGAAGCCGTTCAGCCGGGCGACGCCGTTGCCGCCGTAGGCGAGGCGGTCGACCCTGAGCTCGACCTCCTGGTCCATGGCGACGGGGGCGGCCACTCGTTGAGGTTAGCCGCTTCCGGACGAGGCGCTAGTGGCCGAGGCGTAGGTCTGTGGGCGGATACGGGTCGAGGAGGAGCGGCTGTCTCGGCCTCTGCCTGAAGTCGAAGTCGCGCACGAGTGTCCCGAGGATCGGCTCGTTCTCGCGAACGCTCGGCCGCGGGTCGGGTCGCCCGTCCGTCGATGGATCGAGCCGCTGTCCGCGGAGGAAATCGTCCTCGATGAACTTCGCGTAGGCATCGAAGCTGAGCGTCTGGTGGTCGATGTAACCGCGGCGCGCGTAGGGGCTGATGACGAGCCCGGGCACGCGCAACCCGTAGCCGTTCCGGTCGACGACCGGTGGCTTGACGTGGTCGTAGAAGCCGCCCCAGTCATCCCAGGTCAGGAAGATCGCGGTGGATTTCCACTCGGGCCCCTGCATCGCGGCGTTGATCAATCGCGTCACGTAGGCCTGGCCCGCGCTGACGAGCCCCGGCGGGTGCTCGCTGACGGCGCCCGTCGGGTTGATCCAGGAGACGCTCGGCAACGTGCCCGCCTTCGCGGCCTCGAGGTAGTGGGACAGGCTCGTGATGTTGCCCAGCTGACCGTCCTGGTGCACGGTCTCGAAATACGGCAGGGGATTCCAGATGCCCGGCGTCTTCGCCCCCTGCTTGACCGACTGGCAGATCATCGCGTCGTTCTCGCAGTCGGGCTCGGTGCCGCTGAACACGTAATAGCGCCAGCTGACGTGGCGCTTGTGGAGGAGATAGGTGAGATCGGTCCACGCATAGTCGGGCGGGATCCCGTTGCTGTTGCGCCGATCGGGCGGGGGGCCCGGAGATTGGAGGGCGTTCACGCAGCTCATCGCGTCGCCGGGAAGCGAGCACCGGGCCGACCACTCCGAGACGAGGAAGAGGTGGGCCGGCAGGCTCCAGGACGCGTTCGGCTCGAACATGTGGTCCTGGAGGACGAAGTTGCGCGCGTAGGCCCAGTAGTTCGGTATGTCACGGCCGTCGTGGTAGCCCATCACGTCCGGGTTCGCGGCCCGCTGCGAGCAGAGGGGATCGTTCGGGTCGAGCAGGCAGCCTCTGTGCAGAGCGCTCTCGGCGCGGACGACGAACCCGTCCATCGCCCCTCCACCGACGTCGGCGGCCGCGTCGGCTGCGCCGTGCGGCCCGCCGGCGTTCAGGTCGTGCGTGTCGTGGTAGGGCACCTGGCACTCGCCCTTCCCAGGATCGGGGACGCACACGGCGATGTCGCCGTTCGCGGCCCGCGGAAAGCCGTCGGCCCCCGGGTACGTCCCGAAGTAGTGATCGAAGGAGCGGTTCTCCTGCATGATCACGATGACGTGCTTGATCTTGTGGATGCCCGCCGGCGCCTTGGCGGGCTTCCGCGGCGCCTTCGCCCCGGAGGGACCGGCCACGACGATCGTTGCGGCGACGCCGGCCGTGAGTGCGACGACTAGGAACGACCTCCGGACCACCTAGTTCGCCGTTCTAGCCGCCGCACTTTGGCTTCCGGTTAAGCCGGCGTAAACGAGTGTTGCCGCGTCGGTCAGGCGGCCCTCCGTAGGCGCGTGGCCGCCAGGCGGATCGGATGGTTCGAGCGGAACACGTCGTCAGGGTCGACACGCGCCTTCACCGCCTGCAGCCGGCGATGCGCCACGGCCCCGAAGAGCCGGTCGCCCCGCTCACGACGCTCGGTGAAGTTCAGGTAGTCGCGCCCGGCGTCCCACTCGGCAAGCGCCGTCTGGACGAGCTCGACGTGTGCTCTGATTGCCGCGCCGAGCTCCGGCGTCGGCGCCATCCCCACCGCGAACATCGCAAAGCCCGCGTCGATCGTCGCCAGCGCCCCGCTCCCGGGCGCCGGCCGTGCCAGGGCCCCCCCGAGATGGCGCACCTCGACCGAGAGGAGGGGCGAGCCCGATCCGGCGCCCGCCGCCTCGACCAGCGCGTCGATCGCCTCCTCGGGGAAGTCTCCGAGAAGCATGCCGTCGCCGGCCCCGGGAACCGGGTGCTCGGGATCCATGTGGAGGGAGCTCAGACGCTCGACCGGGATCGTTGCGAACGTGTCCATGACGGGGCCCAAGTCTCGCAGCGGCCGCAGGAGCTCGTCGGCCGAAGCCTCGTCGCCGAGGTATGTCGCTTCGACGACGGCGAACGAGCCGCCCCGGAGAGGCTCCGGGATGTCGGGGATCGGAGGGAACTGCAGGAAGCGACCCACAGAGGTCACCTCGTCGGGCACGTCCCAGATCCAGTTGCGCCAGGCCCGCAGGACCTCCGAGCCGCGTTCGATCGGGAAGAAGAGCACGCCCGCGTGCACCTCGGTGATCGGGTAGAGCCTGAACTCGAGCGCGGTCACGACCCCGAAGGCTCCGCCGCCACCGCGAAGCGCCCAGAAGAGCTCGGGCTCGTTGTCGGCGTCGACCCGGACCAACCGTCCGTCGGCGTCGACGAGTTCGACCGCGAGGACGCTGTTCGCCGCCATGCCGTAGCGGCGGGCGAGCCAGCCGATCCCCCCGCCCAGGCTGTAGCCGACGGCACCGACGTCGGGGGAGGAGCCGGCGAGCGCCGCGAGCCCGTGCTCTGCGGCGGCCTCGCTGACCTCGGCCCAGAGGACGCCGGCCTCGACGCGCGCGCGCTCGTTTGCCGGATCGATCTCGACGCCACGCATCCGCTCCGTCTTGACGAGGACCGTGTGCGCGAGCGACCCCATCGCCGCGGCGTTGTGGCCGGTGCCCTGGGGAGCGATTCGAAGCCCGCGGCTCCGCGCCCAGCGCACGACTGCGGCGACGTCCTCGGCGGTCTCGGGGAGGGCGACTGCGGCGGGGCGCTGGTCGACGGCGAGATTCCAGGCCAGCCTCGCCTCGTTCCAGTGAGGATCGTGGGGAAACACCAGGCATTCCGTCTTCATTTCTCGGGCCTCCTAGGCCGTTCGTTGTCGTCCTCAGACGGTCGCAGGTGCCGTGGGACTGAAGAAGGAGGCGGGCTGGTGTGTGGGGGTGCGGAAATCCGTACGATCGGGCCGTGGACGCCGAGGCTGCTGCCCGGGCCTGGATCGACGCGTGGATGCGTTCCTGGCGGGCGAAGGACGCGGATCTGCTTGCGCCGGTCTATGCCGAGGAGGTCTTGTTCCGCTCGCATCCGTTCCGCGAACCGCAGGCGCCGCTCGACTACGCGCGCTGGGCCTACTCGGAGGAGGAAGGGACGCCCGAGGTCTGGATGGGCGAGCCGCTGGTCGCAGGCAACCGCGCCGCGGTCGAGTGGTGGGCGGTGGTCCTCGAGAATGGGGAGCCGGTCTCGCTCGCGGGGACGTCGTGGCTGCGCTTCGACGACGACGGCCGCGTCGTCGACCAGCACGACTACTGGGGCACTGCTCCCGGCCGAACGCCGCCCTGGCAGGGTTGGCGGCCTGACTGAGCGGCGCGAACCGCCTCGAGCTCCTTTGAAGCAGCGAAGCTGGCTCGGCTCTAGCTCAGAGCGGTGACGTAGACCTTGCGCTCACGCGGGCCGTCGAACTCGCAGAAGAAGATCCCCTGCCAGGTTCCGAGCGCGAGCTTGCCGTGGTCGACCGGGACGAGGATCTGGGGGCTCATGAGCGAGGCGCGGATGTGGGACGGGGCGTTCGGGCCGTCGGGATCCTCGATGTGCTTCCAGTCCCAGCCGTCGTCGACGACCTTCTCGAGCGCCGCCTCGAGGTCGGCGGCGACGGCGGGATCGGCGTGCTCGTTGATCGTGACGCCGGCAGTCGTGTGCGGAACGTAGACCAGCGCCGCCGCAGCGCCGTTCGTCAGGCCGAGCGCGTCCTGGACGCGACTGGTGATGTCGAGCAGCTGCGTTCGGCGCTCCGTCTTGAGCCGGATCTCCTCCACAGCGACGTATCCTACGAGACCCGTGCCGCCCATCCCACCTTCAGAGAGCGAGCTCGACGCGTATCGGGCTCAGGCGGACCGCTTCATCGCCGAGCTCGACGAGGAGTACTACCTCCACTACGCCGGGTTGAAGGAGAGCTTCGAGCTCGCGGCCATCTACGAGCGCCACGCCAACCTGACCGAGCTCGACCAGGCGAATTCGATCGGGCTCACCGTCAACGGCGGCGCGCGCGCGAGGGAGCTGTGGCGGTTCGCCTGTGAGGGGTATCTCGGTGCTCTGACCCGCGACCACGCCGAAAAGCTCGCCAATCGCGAGGCCGAGCTCGAGGTCACGGTGAACGGCGAGACGCTTCCGTACCGGATGGTACGGCCCGCCATCGCGAACGAGCCCGACCGTGAGAAGCGACGGGAGCTCGACGCACGCGCGAACGACGTCCTCGAGGAGCACCTGAACCCGCTCCACCTGGAAGCGGTGCGGATAGCACATCAGGGTGCCAGAGATCTCGGCTTCGACAACTACCTCGAGCTCTATCGCAAGGCGCTTCCCCCGTCTGCCCTCGACGACCTCGCCGCCCAGTGCCGTGCGTTCCTCGACTCGACCGAGCGGCTGTACGAGACGGCGGCCGACCGCTTCTTTCGCGAGCGGGTCGGCGTCTCGCTCGCCGAAGCGCAGCGTTGGGACGTGTCCCGGGTGTTCCGGGCTCCCGAATGGGACGACATGTTCCCGGCAGACAGGATGCTGCCCGCACTCGAGCAGACGCTTCAGGGCCTCGGCATCGACCTCGGCTCCCAGACGAACGTCACGCTCGATCTGGAGGAGCGCCCGAAGAAGACCCCGCGCGCCTTTTGCGCGCCGATCGAGGTGCCGGACCGCGTCGTCCTCGTGATCCAGCCCATCGGAGGTTGCGACGACTGGCGCGCGCTCTTCCACGAGGCCGGCCACATGGAGCATTTCGCCAACACATCGGCTGAGCTTCCGATGGAGGAGAAGCGCCTCGGTGACAACGCCGTCACCGAGGGCTGGGCGATGCTCCTCCAGCATCTGACCGACGAGCCCGAGTGGCTCACACGCCAACTCGACTTCGCGCGGCCCACCGAGTATGCGATCGACGGAGCGACTGGCCTCCTCTACATCGTCCGGCGGCACGCCGCGAAGATGCTCTACGAGCTCGAGTTCAACGCCACGGAGGACGTCACGGCGATGCGCTCCCGATACGCCGAGCTCCTGTCCGACGCGTTGAAGATCGACGTCGCGCCCGCGAACTACCTCAGCGACATCGACTCCGGCTTCTACGTCTCGTCGTACCTTCGCTCCTGGGCGTTCGAGGCTCAGCTCCGCACGTATCTGAAGGAGAGGTTCGGGTCGCAGTGGTTCAGGGCGCGCGAGGCCGGCTCGCTTCTGCGGGAGCTCTGGGGCGAGGGCCAGAAGATGCGCGCCGAGGAGATGCTGAAGGACGTGACCGGCTCAACGCTCGAGATGGAGGCGGTCGCCGAGCGGGTTCGAGAGTACCTGGCCTAGCCGCGCTCGATCCGACTCCCTGAATAAGCTTTATGCATGGCGAGGACGAGGGTCCTGATCGCGGGTGCTGCGGGCCGTGACTTCCACAACTTCAATCTCGTCTACCGCGATCGGCCGGATTACGAGGTGGTCGCCTTCACGGCGACCCAGATCCCGAACATCGACGACCGCCGCTATCCCGCCGAGCTCGCCGGGTCGCTCTATCCAGAGGGAATTCCGATCCTCCCCGAGTCGGCTCTCGAGCAGCTCGTGCGGGAGCACGAGATCGACTCGGTCGTGTTCGCATACTCGGACGTCACGCACGAGCACGTCATGCACATCGGCTCCAGGGCACTTGCCGCCGGCGCGTCGTTCCACCTGATCTCGCCCCACGACACGATGCTCGCAGCGAAGAAGCCGTCCGTCGCCATCTGCGCGGTCAGGACAGGATCGGGCAAGAGCCAGACCACGCGTCATGTCGCGGCCCTCTTCCGCGCGGACGGGAAACGTGTTGCGGTGCTGCGCCATCCGATGCCGTACGGCGATCTGACCAAGCAGGCGGTTCAACGTTTCGAGCGGTACGAGGACCTCGAGGCCGCCGACGCGACGATCGAGGAGCGCGAGGAGTACGAGCCCCACCTGGCGGAAGGGAATCTCGTCTTCGCCGGCGTCGACTACGAGCGGATCCTTCGCGCCGCCGAGCAGGAAGCCGACGTGATCCTCTGGGACGGCGGCAACAACGACACGCCGTTCGTCAGGCCCGACCTGCACATCGTCGTCGTCGACCCGCACCGGCCGGGACACGAGCTCCGCTACCACCCGGGCGAGACCAACCTGCGCATGGCGGACGTCTGCATCGTCAACAAGGTCGACAGCGCGCCGCAGGAGGGGATCGACGCCGTGCTGGACTCGATCCGCGAGCACGCGGCCGGCGCGCGCGTCGTGCTCGCTGCGTCACCGTTCGACGTCGAGGGCGACGGCGAGTCGATCCGCGGCAGGCGGGTCCTCGCGGTCGAGGACGGCCCCACGCTGACGCACGGCGAAATGACGTACGGCGCGGCGGTCCTGGCCGCGAAGCAGCACGGCGCCGCCGAGCTGATCGACCCGCGCCCGTTCGCAGTCGGCTCGATCGCGGAGACCTTCGAGCACTACCCGAACGTCGGCACCCTGCTGCCCGCGATGGGTTACGGACGGAAGCAGATGGAGGATTTGCGCGAGACGATCGAGCGCTCCGATGCCGAGCTTGTCCTGATCGGGACGCCGATCGACCTCAGGCGGCTGATCGAGCTCGACAAGCCGGCCCTGCGCGTGACCTACAAGCTCCAGGAAGTTGGCGAGCCCACGCTGAAAGAGCTCCTCGCCGAGAAGGGCCTGCTGGAAACAGCGCTCGTGTGAGCCTGGTCGTCGTCGCTCTCGGAGGCAATGCGCTCATACGTCCGGGCGAGCGGGGAACGGCAGCCGAGCAGCTCGCAAACCTCCGGCGGGCAGTCGAGGCGCTGGCCCCGCTCCTCCGCGAGGAGGGGACGGTCGTCATCACCCACGGCAACGGCCCCCAGGTGGGGAACGAGCTCCTGCGACAGGAGCGCGCCGCGGACGAGGCGCCGCCGCTCCCTCTGTGGCTCGCCGTCGCACAGACGCAGGCCGAGATCGGTGCGCTGATCGTAGCCGAGCTCCGCCCGATGCTCCAAGGGGGCGAGGCCGCGTGCGTGCTCACGCACGTCGTCGTCTCGCCGGACGATCCGGCCTTCGACCGGCCGACAAAGCCGATCGGCCCCTTTTACTCCGCCGAGGAGGGCGAGCGGCTCGAGCGCGAGCGCGGCTGGAAGATGATCTCCGACGCGAACCGCGGGCACCGGCGTGTGGTCCCCTCCCCTGCTCCGTCAGAGATCGTCGAGCTCGGCGTGATCCAGCTCCTCGTCGACGGCGGCGCCGTCGTGATCGCCTGCGGCGGGGGCGGAATTCCGGTCGTCCGGCGTGGCAATCGGATCTCGGGCGTGGACGCGGTCATCGACAAGGACCGAGCCTCGGCCCTCCTTGCCCGCGGGCTGGGAGCGAGCCGGCTCGTGATCCTCACAGAGGTCCCGGCCGTCTACCGGGACTTCGGCGAGGCCGGCCAGGCCGAGATCCGCGAGCTCGACGCCGCCCAGGCCGAGTCCCTCCTTTCGCAGCTCGCGGAAGGGTCGATGCGCCCGAAAGTCGAAGCCGCTCTGTCGTTCGGCGGCGAGACGCTGATCACGAGCTTCGACGCCCTCGACGCGGCGCTGGCCGGCGCCGGCGGAACGCGAATCGGCAGTCGCTGAGGGCGCCCTCGCGGGCGCCCTCACCGACTGCGCGCTACTTCTGCTCGGACGTGCCCTCGATCGTGCCGGGCGCGCCGGTACCGACCTGGATCCGCCTCGGCTTGGGCTGTTCGGGCTTGCGGACGTGCACCTCGAGCACGCCGTCCTTGTATGCGGCCTTGACGTCGCCCTCGGTCACCCCCTGCGGCACGCCGAAGGTGCGAGAGAACGTCCCGAAGCGCCGCTCGAAGCGATAGGAGCGCTCGTTCGACACCGCCTGGGTACGCTCGCGCTCGCCGCCGATGGTGAGCGCGCCTTCGTCGAGCTCGACCGAGATCTTGTCCTCGGGAATCCCGGGCAGGTCGAGCGCGTAGACGATCTCGTCCTCGGTCTCCCAGACGTCGAGTGCCGGGACCCAGGGCTGGGCCGTCCGGCCGTTCCCCTCGAGCAGACCGTTCATGACGCGACTCATCTCGTTCTGGAGCGCCGCGACCTCACGGAACGGCTCCCAGCGAACCAATGTGGTCATCTGTTCTCCTTCCAAGGTAATTGCTCAACTAACCTCTGTATTCCATATAGTAAAAACCTGAGTCTGTTCTTGTCAACTCTAGGAAGGAGTACGATCCGCCACGCGCCATGCTCGCCGCCGCCGACAGCCTGAAGGGCCGCTCGTTCACACGGATCGCGGACTGGAGCCGTGACGAGCTGCTCGAGGCGCTCGACCTCGCCGACGAACTGAAGCGGCTTCAGCACGCCCGTGAGGAGCACCATCTCCTCCCCGGCCGCACGCTCGGGATGATCTTCCAGAAGCCCTCGACCCGCACGAGGATCTCGTTCGAGGTCGGCATCTACCAGCTCGGGGGCATCGGCCTGTACCTGTCCGCAGGGGACCTTCAGCTCGGCCGCGGGGAGACGATTCGGGACACCGCCATGGTCCTGTCGCGCTACCTCGACGCGATCATGATCCGAACGTTCGCGCAATCCGACGTGGAAGGGCTCGCGGAGGCGGCGTCGATTCCCGTCATCAACGGGCTCACCGACACCTCACACCCATGTCAGGCGCTGGCAGACGTGATGACGATCCGGGAGCGCTTCGGGCGGCTGGAAGGGCTGAAGGTCGCCTACCTCGGCGACGGCAACAACGTCTGCGCGTCCCTGATGGTCGCCTCCGCCAAGCTCGGCATGGAGTTCGTGGCGGCCACGCCCGCCGGGTACCGGCCCGACGACGAACCGGTGAGGATCGCCCGCGAGGCCGGC
>DATDDZ010000327.1:0-6756 GCA_036523555.1 Gaiellaceae bacterium | reverse complement strand
TCTCCTCGGGAAGAAGAAGCTCTCCGGGCCGGCTCGTGACCGGCTGTTCGCGCTGACGACGGCGGCCGTGACCATGGACACGGAGCTCGGGCTGCGCACGGCCGGCGTGGCCGGGGTGTGCTTCAAGCCGCTGTCCGCCGGGGACTTCATCCGTGCCGAGAACGACCTCCAGGAGCTGCTCGACAAGGTTGCCGCCGAGTCGGGATCGAAGCTCGAGCGTCGCGACGATTCGTTCGGCTACACGTGGATCGTCGTCCGGGACCAGGAGCTCGAGGACCAGGCGGCGACGATCCATACGGTCGCGTCGGGGCTCGAGGAGGCCGGCTTCGGGGCGCAGCTCCTGGCCGCGGTCTTCAAGTTCGACGGGGGGAAGGAGCCGGTCTACTGGGTCTACGGCTTCAAGCGGGGGGCATTCTGGCCGTTCGTCCCGACGGGTGACGGCCAGCAGCGGGACAACGCGACCGAGCTCGAGCTCAAGGCCAAGCTCGAGCCCGAGATCCCGGTCGAGCAGGAGCTCTCCCGCTGGTTCGGCGTCTTCGACGCCCCGCTCTGAGCCTCGTCTGAGCCGCCAAAGGGAGTTTGTGGCTCTGAGCCACTAGTGTCGAGTCTGCCGCAATTTGCGCACTTTGCGTCAGCGCGACACCATCTGTGACACTGCGTCGCGTTGACATGACATCATTGTGATGTCATAGTGGCCGCATGAACGTAGCGGCCTACGTCGAGGCGCTCCAACAGGATCTGGCCAACGTGGCCGGCATTGGCGACGAAGCGATCGCCGAAGCGGCCCGCCGGATCAGCACAGCCCTCGAGTCATCCCTCCGGCTCAGGCTGATGGACGCCCTCGGCGAGGCCGCTGCCGAGCTCGCGAACCAGCTTCCCGACGGGCACGTCGAGGTACGGGTCTCGGCGGGAGAGCCCGAGCTCGTCTACGTTCCCGAGCCCGGGGCGCCACCGCCCACGACAGGGCTCGAAGACCTCACCGCACGGATCACGCTCCGTCTGCCCGAGACGTTGAAGGCGATCGTCGACACCGCCGCCCAGGAGGCGGGCGTGTCGGCGAACACCTGGCTGCTCCAGCAGATCACGCGCAGCGCAGATCCCAGCAAGCGGCGCCATCCCGGTGGCCGCCGCATGACCGGCTACGGCCAGAGCTGAAAGGAGTGACGATGCACGTCCTACCTCTCCCATTCGGAATGGCGCTCGCACTGGTCCCGAAGCGCGAGGCCGCCCGGCTCCGCGGCCGCGAGCTCGTGCGACCGCTGATCCGCAACGCGATCACGCCGCGCGACCGCATCCTCGGCGACGTCGGCAACCTCTACCTGCGCAACCACATCTGATGCGCAGCGAGACGTTTCACAGTCCCGGAAGCGTCGTGCTCAACCTGGAGATTCCCTCCGGGGAGATCATCCTCGAGGCGGGCGACACCGAGGACACGCACGTGGAGCTCGAAGCGCTCTCGAAGAAAGAAGCCATGCACGAGCTGGTCAACGAGGCCAGGATCGACCAGCTCCGGCGTGGTGACGGGCACGAGATCGTCGTCGAGGTGAAGCCCAGGCGCGGGATCTACCTCTCGTGGGGCGAGGGGCCCGAGATCCGCCACGGCGGGCCCGACATCCGCCTCCGTGTGACATGCCCGCGCGGCGCAGATCTCGACATTCGGACAAAGTCGGCCGACATCAGGGCACGCGGAGAGTTCGGCACGGTCGACGTCAAGACGGCCTCGGGCGACATCAGCGTCGAGGACGCAGGCGGCGACGCGCGCGTCAAGACCGCGAGCGGAGACGTCCATTTCCACGACGTGAAGGGGAGGCTCGACGTCAAGTCGGCCTCCGGCGACCTTCACGCCGACAGCGTCGCCGGCGCGGCGATCGTCCAGCTCGTCTCGGGCGACCTGCTCATCGGTGACGCGGGCGATTCCGTCACGGCGAACACCGTCTCGGGCGACCAGCGGCTCGAGGCAGTCGTCCAGGGCAGGATGGAGCTCCGCGCGATCTCGGGCGACATCAGCGTCGGCATCCGCCGCGGCTCTCGCCTGTTCGTCGATGCCAACACGGTGAGCGGCTCCACGAGCTCGGAGCTCGAGCTGGGTGACACGCCGGAGCAAGAGCCCTCGGCCGAGGGGCCGCTGGTCGAGCTGTTCGCGAAGACCGTCTCGGGCGACGTCCGTATCGAGCGTGCGCCCGCGCCTGCAGCGCAGACGACGGAGCTCGGCGAGCGCGCCTGACCCTCCCTTCGGGTCGATCCACCATTCCATGCGCCAGCTCCTTCGCATCCGCAACGCGCGCGTCTTCCTGTTCGGCTGGTCGGTCTCCGTGTTCGGCGACTGGGCGATCTTCATTGCGCTCGGCGTCTGGATGAAGGAACTGACGCACAGCAACGCGGCCGCGGGGCTCGTCTTCTTCGCGCTCGGGCTGCCGTCACTCCTCTCGCCGCTCT
Source organism: Gaiellaceae bacterium (assembly GCA_036523555.1). GTDB lineage: Bacteria > Actinomycetota > Thermoleophilia > Gaiellales > Gaiellaceae > 3-1-20CM-4-69-9. The sequence continues at coordinate 4,320 of DATDDZ010000327.1, read as the reverse complement.
CGGGGCTCGTGGTCGACCGCCTCCCGCGCCGGAAGGTGCTGATCGTGACCTACACCGTCGAGGCGGTCGTCGTCCTGTCACTGCTCTTCGTCCACGGCCGAGGCGACATCTGGCTGATCTATGCCGTCGCGGCGTTCTACGGCGCCGCCGGCACCGTCGCCGCATCGGCCCGGTCGGCGCTCATGACCGTCCTGCTGCCACGCGACGTCCTCGCGGAGGCGAACGGCATGTTCCAGACCGTCCGCGAGGGACTGCGCCTGCTGGCGCCACTCGTCGGCGCCGCGATCTACGCCTCCGCCGGAGGGGGAGCCGTCGCGATCCTCGATGCCGCGACCTTCGTCGCCGTGGTCTTGGCGCTCTGCCTCATCAGGGTGCGCGAGCCTCGGTTCGAGCGGGAAGAGCATCACTTCGTCGAGGAACTGCTCGCCGGTGTCCGTCACATCCGAGCGACGATCCCGCTGCGCCAGATCGTCGTCGCGACGGGCGTCTGCCTGCTCGTGGTCGGGTTCTCCGAGACGGTCATCTTCGCCGTGCTCGACCAGGGCCTCCATCGCTCCGCCTCGTTCTTTGGCGTGCTCAGCTCGCTCCAGGGAGCCGGCGCGATCGCCGGCGGCCTCACCGCCGCCCGAACGCTCCGCCGGCTCGGAGACGTGAAGCTCGTCGGGCTCGGCATGGCCCTGTTCGCCCTCGGCGAGCTCAGCTTCGTGTCGTCGAGCCTGCCACTGGTACTCGCAGGCACGGCGGTCGCCGGCGCGGGGATCGCGTGGTTCATCGTCGGCTTCGCTACGGCGATCCAGCTACGGACGCCGCTGCGGCTGCAGGGCCGCGTCGCGGGCGCCGCGGACACGCTGGTGGGCACGCCGCAGACCGTCTCGATCGCCGTCGGCGCGGCGCTCGTGACGGTCGTCGACTACCGCTTGCTCGTCCTCGTCACCTGCCTGGTCACCGCCGGCTGTTGCGCCTACCTGCTGACGCGCCGCGCAGCCGTATCGGTCAACGCCGAGGACGAGGTCGCAGTCGCGGCCTGATACCAACTCCTACTGCTGGATCTCTTTCGGAGAAGCGGGCTCGCCGGAGCCCAGCTCGGCCTTCATCTTCTCCAGCTCGGCGTCGACCTGGCTCTTCGACGCCAGCTGCGCGAGCTCGCGGTCGAGCTGCGTCTTGTCGGAACCGAGCTCCTCGAGGTCGCCCGAGGTGACGAGCTCGTCGATCGCGCTCGCGCGAGCCTGCATCTGCTCGGTCTTGTCCTTCGCGCGCTGGATCGCGAGGCCGGTGTTGTCCATCTCGCGCCCGATGCCGGTCGCCGCCTCGCCGATGCGAACCTGAGCCTCCGCGGCCGAGTACTGGGCCTTGATCACTTCCTTCTGCGTGCGGAACTGCTCGATCCGCGCCGAGAGCTGGCTCTGGTTCGCGACGAGCTTCTCCTGCTGGTCCTCCAGCTGCTTCACCTGCGTGTCGAGGTCCTGCAGCTGCTGCTGGGCACCGGACTTTCGCTCTAGCGCCTGCCTGGCGAGGTCCTCACGTCCGGCCGCGAGGGCCTGGCGTGCCTGCCCGTCGAGCTTGACGACGTTCTGCTCGAGCTGCTGCGTCTGGATCTCGAGGCGCTTCTTCGCCGTGACGACGTCGGCGATGCCGCGCTTCACGTTCTGGAGCGACTCGAGCTGCTTCTCGTACGAGTAGTCGAGTGTCTCCTGGGGGTTCTCGGCCCGGTTCAGCAGGGAGCTGAACTTCGCCTTGATGATCGCGCCGGCTCGTGACAACAGACCCATCGTCAATTCCTCCTACATCGCAGGTGTCCGGGTAGCGTACCGCCGTGCTTGTCCAGCGGAGCATGGATCCCCGGTGGCTCTCGAATGCCTACCTCGTCGCGGACGAGGAGGGCGGGAGCGCACTCTACGTCGACTCCGGCGCTCCGCTGGAGCCGCTGCTGGCAGCGGCCGAGCGCTGGGCGGTGAGGCCTGAGGTCGTGCTCCGCACGCACTCGCATCCCGACCACGTCGAGCATGAGGCCGAGCTCGGGCTGCCGGTGGAGACGGGCGCCGCCGAGGTCGGGGGCCTCCGGGTTGAGGCACTCCCGACGCCGGGACATTCCGACGACATGGTCGCGTTCGTCGTCAACGAGGAAGCCGTCTTCACGGGGGACACGCTCTTCAAGGACTCCGTCGGCGGCGGCAACTTCGAGCAGGTGCGGAGCGCCGTGATGGACGTTCTCATGAGGCTCCCGGCCGAGCTCCGAGTCCTGCCGGGCCACACGGACGAGACGACGATCGGGCGCGAGTGGGAGCAGAACCCGTTCGTCCGGGTCTGGCGCGGCGTCGAGGCGGAGGGCACGGAGCCGGTTCAAGTCGCTGGGGAGGACGCGACGCTGATCGTCTGGTCGCCGGACTACGACGGCGGCGGGAAGGCCTGGGTCCGGTTTGCCGGCGGCCGTGACGCGATCGTCGGCGGCTCCCGGGTCGAGCGTCCCTGACGGCGTCCCTTCGGGACACGTCACGTGCCTGGCACCGGACCTGTCCGAAGGGGACGCTACCGTCGGGCCCGTCGTGCGCCTCGTCGTCGCCCGCTGCGAAGTCGTCTACACCGGCCGCCTGACGGCGACGCTGCCTGACGCTCTCAGGCTCCTCGTCTTCAAGGCCGACGGCTCGGTGCTCGTCCACGACGACGCCGGCGGCTACAAGCCTCTCAACTGGATGACCCCGCCGACTGTGATCGAGGAGGGCGCCGACACAATCGTCGTCCGGAAGCGGGCCGGCAAGACGGAGGACAGGCTCGAGATCCGGATCGCGGAGGTGCTCAGCGACTCCACACATGACATGGGCGAGTCCGCGGCCCTGCAGAAGGACGGCGTCGAGCGCGATCTCCAGCTCGAGCTCGCCGCCCGACCCGCAGTGCTCGGCGAGGAGCTGTCGCTCGTGCGCCGCGAATGGCCGACGGATATCGGCCCGGTCGACCTCATGTGCCGCGACGAGGACGGCGACTGGGTCGCCGTCGAGATCAAGCGTGTCGGCACGCTCGACGCTGTCGAGCAGCTGACTCGCTATCTCGAGCGCATCCGGCCCGAGCTCGAGGGCTGCCGCGGGGTGCTGGCCGCCCAGGTGATCAAGCCGCAGGCGCGCACGCTCGCTGAAGCGCGCGGCATCCGCTGCGTCGAGGTCGACCTGGGAATCCTGCGCGGCGAGCGCGAGCCCGAGCTGACGCTCTTCTCCGGTTAGTTCCGGAAGAACTCCACCAGCCGCTCGCCTTCGGCGTCGATGGCGACGCGTTCGGTCTTCGTCAATCGCCGCAACGGCTCGATCTCGAGCCCGCGCTTGCGGTCGACGTTCCACGTGGCGGCGACGAAGCCGTCGACGAGGACCGTGGGGAGGACGTCGCCGTTCTTCCGGATCACTGTGCTCCTGAACCGCTCCGGGAGGATCCGCTCCCGCTCGGGCGGCGCATACGCAAGGAGGGACGAGTCCCACTTCGGCAGGAAGCGCACCGGCGCGGGCGTGTCCTCGGCCGGGAGTGGGGCCTTCTGCAGGTCGAGGAGCTCACGCCCCCGCTCGTCGCGAAACCGGCGCAGGTCGAGCGCGTCGAGCCCGGCCCGCAGGTCGCCGACCCGGACGCCCGCGAACCGCAGCAGGTCCTGCTGCGTCGCCGGCCCGAAGGCCGCGAGGTAGCTCCGGACGAGGCGTATCGCCCCGTCTTCCCTCGAGGGGAGCTCACCGCCGAGCCATACCTGCATCGCGCGCAGCTGCGGCGAGCCGTGGAAGCCCCACGTTCCGCTCGGCGGGACATGCAGGAGGGGCGCGAGCGTCCTGGTCCGCCAGCGCCCGCCCATCTCCTCCGCCGCGAGCGCTTCGAGCTGCGCGTGCGTGATCGGCTCCTTCGTCGCCGCCGCGAGCACTGCGCCAGACAGTCGCGCGAGGGTCTCCGCGTCCACGCGCGGCGTCATCTCCCGTGCGGCCGGAAGCCACGCCGCCGCGAAAGACGGATAGTCGCGCGCGCTGGTCATGTGCAGCGTGATCCGGAAGAGCTGGGACTTGACCACGCTCCGCTCGGCGAGCGCCTTCGTCAGCTGCTCCTTCCGGAATCCGACCGTGCGAGACCAGAGCGCGAGGTAGGGCGAGGGCGCGTACTGCGCCTGGAGCGCACAGAGGCGCTCGATCGCCCGGGCCGGCGTCAGGCGCCGGCGCTCGAGCAGGAGCTGGCGCTCGAGCAGCGCCCGGTTCAGCTCGCGCAGCGTCAGGACGCGTTCCGCTCTAGCGTTCGGCCGTGTGATCCGCGCCACCTACGAGCTCGACCCGCCCGAGGCCGCGGAGACGCTGGCGCTGATCGAGT
>DATDDZ010000326.1:0-3993 GCA_036523555.1 Gaiellaceae bacterium | reverse complement strand
GGGACGCGGGAGCCGCTCGACTCGGTCCGCTTCCTCGGCAACCGCTCGTCCGGGCGCATGGGCGTCGCGCTCGCAGAGGAGGCACGCCGGCGTGGCGCGCAGGTCACCTTGCTCGCCGCGAACCTCGGCGTGCCCGTACCTGGCGGGATCGAGGTCGTCGAGACGTCCACGGCCGAAGCGATGCTCGACGCGGCCCTCGAGATCGAGGGCGCCGACCTGGTGCTGATGGCCGCCGCGGTCGCCGACTACCGGCCAGCGGAACAACTCGCCGACAAGCGTCCAAAGGACGACCGGGCCTGGCAGGTGACGCTCGAGCCGACGCGGGACGTTCTGCGAGCGCTCGCGGAGAGGCGCGCGAACGGGCAGGTGTTGATCGGCTTCGCCGCGGATCACGGCGAGGCCGGCCTCGCTCGTGCCCGCGAGAAGCTGCACGGAAAAAGCCTCGATTTGATCGTCTACAACGACGTGTCACGTGACGACGTCGGCTTCGACGCGGAGGACAACGAGGTCGTTCTGATCGGCGCCTCCGGAGAGGAGCGCGTAAACAAGGCGCCCAAAGACCGGATCGCCGCGGCGATCGTAGACAAGGCCGAGGAGCTGTTACGTGAGCGAGCCCGGTAGGGAACATGTCGAAGCGCCCGTTGCGGCGGCGCTGATCCGCGAGCTGACGGACAACCTCGCGCGCGTCGTCCACGCCCCGGACGAGACGCTGCGGCTCTGCGTGCTCTGCCTCGTCAGCGAGGGCCATCTGATCCTCGAGGACTTTCCGGGCGTGGGCAAGACGATGCTCGCCAAGGCACTCGCGCGCTCGCTCGACGTGTCCTTCTCCCGGATGCAGTTCACGCCCGACCTCCTGCCGTCGGACGTGACCGGCGTCAATGTCTTCAATCAACGCTCGAACGAGTTCGAGTTCAAGCCCGGGCCGGTCTTCGCAAACCTCCTGCTCGTCGACGAGATCAACCGCGCCTCGCCCAAGACGCAGGCCGCGCTGCTCGAGTGCATGCAGGAGCAACAGGTCACGATCGACGGCGTGTCCAATGAGCTCGCACGTCCCTTCATGGTGATGGCGACGCAGAACCCGATCGAGTACGAGGGGACGTACCCGCTTCCCGAGGCCCAGCTCGACCGTTTTACCATGCGGATCGCGATCGGCTACCCGCCGCTCTCCGACGAGGCGAAGATGCTGACCGAGCAGACCGCGGACCCGCCGCTGGGCTCGCTTCGTCCCATTGCGACCGCCTCCGACGCGCTGGCGCTCGCGGAGGACGCGAGGGCGATCTACGTGGAGGAGAGTCTCAACCGCTATGTCGTCGCGCTGCTCCGCGCGACGCGCGGGGACACGCGTCTCTATCTCGGCGCGAGCCCGCGCGCCGGGATCGCGCTGCTGCGGGTCGCGAAGGCCCGTGCGCTCGCAGACGGGCGCGCCTACCTCGAGCCCGACGACGTCAAGGCCGTCGCCGTCCCCGTGCTCTCGCACCGGCTGATCCTCGCCCCGGAAGCTCGCTCGACCGGGCTCACCGGCGAGCAGATCGTGCGCGAAACCCTCGACAAGACTCCCGTCCCGGTCTAGCTCGTGGCCTCGACGCAACGCTGATGCTCACGCGGCGCGGACGCTGGGTCCTCGCGCTGGGCCTCGGCGTGTACGTCGCCGCGTGGGCATTCGGCTCCAAGCCGCTGTACCCGGTTGCGACCGGGCTCATGCTCGTGGTGGCCGTCGCATGGCTCTGGATCAGGCTCGCCGACCGTCCGTTCGGCGCTGCGCGCGGCTGGGGGGACCGCGAGCACGTCGAGGGGGACGACGTTCCCGTCGTCATCGAGCTCGAGCCGACCGGCAGCGTGCTGCCGGCCGCGATCACGCTCGTCGAGCGCGTCGGTCGTCTGGGCGAGCAGCGCCATGCTCTCCGCCGGCGCGGCCGAAGATTCAGCATCCGCTACACGCTCGAGAGCGTTCCCCGTGGCCGCTATCTGTTCGATGACGTTCGCGCAGAGCTCGGTGATCCGTTCGGTCTCGAGCGCGTCATCGTCACTCTGCCGGCGCCGGGCGCGCTGCTCGTGTACCCGCGACTGGTGCGCGTGGAGCAGCTGTTCTCGGAGACGGGGGGACGTTCCCATGACGGACGGCGGCTCCTGCTGAGACGGCCGAGCGGGTTCGAGCTTCACAGCGTCCGCGAGTATCAGGAGGGCGAGTCGCTCCGCCGCGTTCACTGGCCGTCGACCGCGCGTCGCGGACAGCTGATCGTGAAGGAGCTCGAGGATGCGCCTCGCGACGAGATCGCGGTGCTCCTCGACGCCGATGCGAAGGCCGTCGTCGGGGGCAGCTTCGACGTCCAGGTTCGCGCCGCCGGCTCGATCCTCGATGCGCACGTTCGCCAGAGCAAGCGCGCGGTGCTCGTCGTGAGCTCCGCGCGACGCCAGGTACAGCACGTCCACTCGCCCGCAGCGGACTGGACCCGCGCGCTGGAGCTGCTGGCCGCGGCCGAGCCGACCGGAACGGCGCCGGCCGCGAGGTTGCTTGCCGAGGCCGACGGGCCCATCGCGCGGGCGCTCGATCTCGCCGTCGTGACGGCGCGGCTCGAGCAAGGCCTCGTCGACCGTCTTCTCCAGCGTGCCCTCTCGCGCCGTGAGGTCTCGATCGTCTACGTCGACGCGTCGAGCTTCGCAGGCCGGGCCGGGAAGCCCGAGCCGGCGCTCCTCCGTCTTCAGGCCGCGGGGGTGCCCGTCGCCGTCGTCCGCGCGGGCGACGACCTGGCGGAGCGACTCACCGCACCCGGGAAGCGAAGGGCACTGCATGGCTAGGACAGTTGCGCTGGCCGGAATCGCCGCATTCGTCGTCGCCGCGGACTGGCTCCGCTTCGAGGATCCACGTTCGGGCGGGGGCAAGCCCTTCGTCCTCGCCGTGCTGGCCATCGCGCCGGTTCTGCTCCGCCCCCTCTGGCTGCGCGCCGCCGGCGTGGTCGTCTCCCTCCTGCTCGCAGGGTGGGTGGCGCTGTCGGTCTCGCCACTGCGACTCTGGCCCGGGGGCGCGGCGTATTTCGGGCCCCTCGGCTCTCGCTTCGGGCACGGCTTCCTGGACTTCTACGAGTTCCGCCTCCCGATCCAGCCCGAACGCCATCCGGGGATGCACGCCGTCATCCTCGTCGCGATCTTCGCGTTCGTCCTCCTGATCGCCCTGGCAGTGGCGGCCCGCCGAGCGCTGCCGGCAGTCATCGTCTTCCTCGTCGGCGCGGGCTGGCCGGCGACATTGCTGACCGGGGGAAACGAGCTCGCCCGCGGAATCGTCATCCTCGCGGTCGCGCTCGCATTACTGGCGGGCCTTGCCGAGCGGCCGAGCCGTCTGGCGGTCGGGGCGGCCGGCATGGTCCTGGTCGGGGCGCTCGCGCTGTCGAGCTCCCCCGCGGTCGCGAAGACCGCGTTCCTCAACTGGCAGCAGTGGGATCCGTACACCAAGCCGGAGCACGCCGTCAGCGTGCGTTACGTCTGGGACGCGCGGTACACCGGGATCCGGTTTCCGAGCAAGAGAACGACCGTGCTGACGATCCGCGGGCCGAGCAAGTCGCAGTACTGGCGCGCCACTGTTCTCGATCGTTTCGACGGCACGCGCTGGCTCGAGCATCCCTGGCATGCGACGCCGGCCGAGAGCAGCCGTCTCCTGCCGGCAGGCGCCAGGAAACGAAAGGACTGGGTGAGACAGGACGTCACCGTCGGGGCGCTCGACGACGACCACCTCGTCGGCGCATCGGTCCCGGTCGCGTACGCGCTCGACGAGGTCGCGGTCCAGGCCGGCCAGCAGGTCGCCCTGGTGCCCGGCGGTCTGGTTCGCGGCGCGCACTACACGGCGTGGAGCTATGCGCCTGAGCCGACTCCCGCAGAGGTCGCCCGCGTTCCCGCCGTGTATCCGCGAGCCTTGACGAAGCCGGGCAGGGAGCTCGACCTCGCCCGGGGCGTCACGGTGCCGGCCTTCGGTGTCTCCGGGCGTGAAGCCACCGTCTCCCG
>DATDDZ010000325.1:0-1814 GCA_036523555.1 Gaiellaceae bacterium | reverse complement strand
CCCCCGTTCGACGACGCGAGCGTCGCCACGACGATGAGGACGCCGTCCTCCGACAGCCGCCGGCGGTCGCGGAGTGCGACGTCGTGGACGTCCCCGACTCCGAGCCCGTCGACGAACGCCATTCCCGTCTCCACCTCGCCGACGACGCGCACCCCCTCGCGCGAGAGCTCGACGACCGTTCCGTTCTCCGCCAGGACGATCGCGTTGGCCGGGACGCCGGCGTCACGAGCGAGCTGGGCGTGCGCCGCCTGCATCCGGTACTCGCCGTGCACCGGCATGACGGCGCGTGGTCGCAAGAGGGACAGCAACGTGCGGAGCTCCTCGGCACAGGCGTGCCCGGAGACGTGCACCGGGGCGATCTCCTGATGCAGGACTTCCGCCCCGGACTTCGCCAGCTGGTTGATCGTGTCGTGAACCCGCAACTCGTTTCCCGGCACGGGCTTCGCGGAGATGATCACGGTGTCGCCGCGCTCGACTCCGATCGTCGGGTGGTCGTTGTACGCGATTCGCGTCAGCGCCGACAGCGGCTCGCCCTGACTGCCCGTGCAGAGGATGAGCTGCTCGCTCGGCCGCAGGTTCTCGAGCTCGGGCGGGCGCACGAGGACGCCCTCGGGAACGTCCATGTAGCCGAGGTTGCGCGCGATGTTGGCGTTCTTCCGCATCGAGCGGCCGACCAGGCAGACCTTGCGCCCGAGGCCGACTCCCACGTCGATCGCCTGCTGCATCCGGTGGACGTTGGAGGCGAACGAGGAGACGAGGATGCGCCCCTCGCGGAGCGGGAAGATCTGCCGGAACGCCTCGCCGACCACCCGTTCGGACTGGGTGAAGCCGGGACGCTCGGCGTTCGTCGAGTCGCCCAGGAGAAGATCCACGCCTCGGTTCCCGAACTCGGCGAGCCGCCCGACGTCCGTCCTGAGGCCGTCGACCGGCGTGTGGTCGAGCTTGTAGTCGCCCGTGTGCACGATCCTCCCCGCCGGCGTCTCGAGCACGATCGCGACCGCGTCCGGGATCGAATGAGCCATCCGCACGAACTCGATGCGGAACGGGCCGAGCTGCCTCGGCTCGTCGTCGGGGTGCACCTCGACCAGCTCCACGGCGCGCAGCAGGCCGTGCTCGTCGAGCTTGGACTTGACGAGCCCCAGCGTGAGGCGAGTGGCCCAGACCTGCGGGATACGCACCTCGCGCAGAAGGTAGGGCAGCGCGCCCACGTGGTCCTCGTGACCGTGCGTGAGGATGACCGCGCCGATCGAGCTCGCGCGCTCGCGCAGGAAGCCGAAGTCCGGAAGCACGAGGTCGACGCCGAGATGCTCGTCACGCGGGAACGCGAGACCGGCGTCGACGACGGCGATCGTGTCGCCGCACTCGTACGCGGTCATGTTCTTCCCGACCTCGCCCAGTCCGCCCAGGGCGACGATCCTGCAGGTATCGCTCATGTCGGGGAAGTGTAGGCGGGTCGGTCGGCGGTGCCGAGGACCCGGCTAGACGTGGGCGGCGCTCAGGGCCCCCAGGCGCTCGAGACAGCTGCGGACGCGCGCGGTCTCGTCCTCGTTCGCGGCGACCAGCGGCAGCCGGAGGCCGCCGACGTCGTGCCCCAGGAGATTGAGGGCGGCCTTGATCGCGATCGGATTCGTCTGCACGCCGAGCAGCTCGTACGCCGGGGCAAGCTCCGCGTCGAGTTGCTTCGCCCTGGCGGTGTCTCCGTCGTGGTACGCGCGTACCATCTCCTTCACCTGCGGCCCGGCGACGTGTGTGTGGACGCAGACCCCGCCGATCCCGCCGAGCTCGAGGAACGGGTAGATCAGGTTGTCGTCGCC
>DATDDZ010000324.1:0-3020 GCA_036523555.1 Gaiellaceae bacterium | reverse complement strand
CCGGCTCGGCTCGGTCGTCGACACACGCTTCGAGGGTGCGGCCCTCGAGCTCCTGATCGCCCTGGGCTAGCGGATTTCGGCTTCGTGGGGGGCGCGGCGCAAGTTTCCGCCCCGGGCGGCGACTCCTTGCCGTAGGACGCTTTTTCCGACAGAAGGGATGCCCAGTGCCCAGATTCGCACGCTACAGCCGCCGGTCGGTCGCCGTTGCGGCCGTAGGCCTAGCGTTCGCCGCAGCCGCGGGCGTCGGGCTTGCGCAGATCACCGCCAACTCGTCGTCGAGTGTGGCGGTCGACACGACGACCACCAGCGCTTCCACGACAGGCCAGAGCACCACGACCATCTCGACTTCGACCTCGACGACCGGGACGACGACCACGGGTCAGACGACCACGGGTCAGACCACGACTGGCCAGACGACCACCGGTCAGACGACCACGGGTCAGACGACCACGGGTCAGACCACCACCGGCGAGACCACGACCGGCGAGACCTCCACCACCGGCCAGGGTCAGGAGAAGGTCGACGTCTGTCATCACACGGGTTCGATGAGCAACCCGCAGCACACGATCAACATCGCCGCTCCGGCGGTTCCGGCGCACCTCGCGCACGGCGACACGCTGGGGGCATGCACAGTTACGACGACAACCGGGACGACCTCCACGACCGGCACGACGACCAGCACCACGACGACCGGCCAGACGACGACCCAGGCCTCGGCGAGCACGCGGCAGCCGAAGCCGAAGAAGGTCAAGCCGTCGAAGACTCCGCAGACGGTCGGCACCACGAGCGGGTCGACTCACGGCCGCTCGGGCCAGCACAGCACCACGCACAGCTCGAGCAGCTCGAGCCATGGCAAGTCGGGTCGGCACAGCCCGAAGAAGGGTGCGACCACGAGCCACGGCAAGTCGGGCAGCCACGGGAGCTCCGGCAGCCACGAGAACTCCGGCAGCCACGGCAACGGCAAGTAGATCCGGGTCGCTTCGACCTCACGAGGGCCCCGCACTGCGGGGCTCTCGTCGTTTCGAGGAGTGATTAGGCTCCAACCGTGATCCGCGAGTTGCTCGAAGGCCGCGCCGGTGAGGACTACGAGCTCTACGCGCGCACGATCAACCCGAAGTTCATGCGCGTGTTGCGGACGATCGGCTTCGACCGCGTGTGGGCCCGGGCCGATGGGCAGTACCTCTTCGACGCCGAAGGAAACCGGTTCCTCGACCTCCTCGGCGGTTTCGGGATGTTCAACGTCGGCCGGAACAACGCGCGCGTCCACGCGGCGCTGGTGGAAACGCTCGAGCTCGGGACGCCCGGCTCGGTGCAGCTCGGCGTCTCGCTGCTGCCGGGGCTGCTCGCCGAGGAGCTCCTCAGGCGCACGCCCGACCGGCTCACGCGCGTGCTGTTCACGAGCTCGGGCACGGAGGCGGTCGAGGCCGCGCTCAAGCTGGGTCGCGCGGCAACGGGGCGATCGGGCGTCGTCTCGACACGGCACGGCTTCCACGGGCTGACACTCGGTTCGCTGTCCGCCAGCGGCGATCCGCACTTCACCGATCGCTTCGGCCCGCTTCTGCCGGGGTTCAGCCAGGTGGCCTTCGGCGACCTCGACGAGCTCGAGGCGGCCCTGCGCACGGAAGAGGTTGCGCTCTTCCTCGTCGAGCCGGTTCAGGGAAAGGGAGTCAACCTGCCGCCGGACGGTTACCTCGAGGGAGCGCAGGAGCTCTGCCGCCGCTACGGGACGCTTTTCGCGGTCGACGAGGTCCAGACAGGCTTCGGTCGAACCGGACGGCTGTTCGCGTTCGAGCACTGGGGGCTCGAACCAGACCTCGTCCCGGTCGCCAAGTCGCTGTCGGGCGGATACGTCCCCGTCGGCGCGCTGCTGATGTCCGAACGCGTCTACGAAGGGGTGTTCGACTCGCTCGAGCACTCGGTCAGCCACGGATCGACCTTCGCCCCGAATGATCTCGCCATGGCCGCGGGCCTGGCGACGCTTCGCGAGCTGGACGACGAGCGGCTGGTGGAGCGGTCGGCGAAGCTTGGCGAGCTGCTGCTCGAGCGGACGGGCGCCGTCGTCGAGCACCACGATGTCGTGCGCGAGGTGCGCGGGCTCGGGCTGATGTGGGCGATGGAATTCGGAGAGCCCGACGAGGGCAGCCGCGCGTGGCGCCTGATGGAGCGCATGCAGGCCGGCCTGTTCGCGCAGCTCGTCGTCGTCCCGCTCTTCACCCGGCATCGCATCCTGTCGCAGGTCGCGGGCCACGACCTGCCCGTGCTCAAGGGCCTGCCGCCGCTCGTGCTCTCCGAGCAGGACGTGGAGGAGTTCGCCGCCGCGCTCGACGACGTGATCGCGAAGGCGACGCGCCCGGCGCGGGTCGCCGGGCTGGCGCTCCGGGCCGCGCGCGCCCGCTGAATTCAGCAGAGCTCCGCTAGAGGTCCGAGATCTCGGCGTGGCGTGCGTGAATGCACTGGCGCGCCCAGATCTCGGCGAGCGTGACCAGGCGCTCGCAGAATGTCTCTCGCTCGGCGCGATCGTCGGGCACGTTGTCCGGCGGAACCGAGACGCGCACCTGGTGAAGGACGAGCTCGATGTCGCCCGAGAGGTCGTGCCGTTCCTCGCCGACGATCGAGACCTCTCCGGCCTCGGGGATCAACAGCTTGCCGAGCTCCTCCAGCTCGGCGCTCGTCGCATCCCGGCCGGCGAAGACCCCGAAGTTGATCTGGATGTCCAGTCCTGCGGGCTCTCGTTCAGAGGCGAACGCGATCGTTTGCTCGATTGCCACGGGACCCGTATTGCCCGTCCGGCCGCGAGCTAACCCTCCCGTGGCTCCCAGCGGAAGGTTCGCAGCGCGACGGCCATGCCGGCGGCGCCCCAGGCGGCGAGGACGGCGATCGCGGTTGGCTGATCCCAGAGCTGTTGGCCGTGGAGATAGATCGCGTTGATCGCGTCCAGGAGATGCTTGAGCGGGAACACGTCGCCGATGGCGCGGAGAGCGGCCGGGTAGTGACGGGTCGGCCCGAACGAGCCAGAGAGG
>DATDDZ010000323.1:0-6854 GCA_036523555.1 Gaiellaceae bacterium | reverse complement strand
GCGGTCCGCAACGCGGCCAGGTCAACCCGTACGCCGCTACGAGACGATCGTGAGCGTCCACTCGTCGCTGCACTGAGGCGCCGCTTGCGGTGCCGACATCCAGGACGCCGGGTGCCCCGGCGTCCGTCGGAAATCGACCCGCTTACACGACTATCGAACCCGCGAACGCTCTACGAGACGATCGTCAGAGTCCACTCGTCGCTGCAGCGAGACTCGAACCCGACGAGCAGGATGCGCTGCCACTGGCCGAGGCAGAGGGACCCGTCGGTGAACGGGATCTGCTCTGTCCGAGGGCCCAACAACATCGAGATCATCCGCTCGCGCTCGTCGGTGCTGAGTGGCACGAACCGCTCGAGCATGCACTCGAGATCGGAGAAGAAGCCGGTCTCGCGCTCCTGGACCCGGATCACCGAGGGATCGCCGTTCGGCGAGATGTACGCGATGCCGCTGCCGCCCGAGCGTGCGATCTCGCTGCCGACGTCGTTCGTGATGTCCAGCACGGTCAGGTTCGGAAGTGCTGCTGCGATCGAGACCGGGATCTGCACGCTGGTCACTTCGAGGCGACCTCCCGAGGCAGCCGGAAGTGGACGTCCTCGCGCGCGACGGTCACCTCGACCACCTCGTCGAAGCCCCTGGCAGCCAGCCGCCCGATCGTCGCCTCGACGAGCTCCTCGGGCGTCGACGCGCCCGCCGTCAGTCCCACGACTTCGTGCCCGTCGATGACACCGTCCGCGAGCTCGCTCTCTCCGTCGATCAGCTCGGCCGAGGCACCGGCGTTCCGCGCTACCTCGACCAGGCGCTGGGCGTTCGAGCTCGTTTGAGAGCCGATCACGAGGATGAGCGTCGCCTCCTCGGCGAGCCGCTTGACGGCATCCTGACGGTTCTGGGTGGCATAGCAGATGTCATCGGCGGCGGGACGCCGGAGCGTACCGAACCGGTCCTCGAGAGCATCGACCGTTGCGCGGACGTCGTCGAGCGAGAGGGTCGTCTGACTGATCACCGCGACCGGCCTGCCGTCCGACTCGAGCCGGGCCGCTTCCTCCGGCGACTCGACCACGACCGTCGCATCCGGGCGCTCTCCGCGCGTTCCGATCACCTCGACGTGGTCGGCGTGCCCGACCAACGCGACCAGATGCCCGCTGTCTGCATAGCGGCGGGCCTCTGCATGGACCTTCGAGACGAGCGGGCAGACGGCGTCGACGACGCGGAGGCCGCGGCGCTCGCAGTTCTCGCGCACCGCCGGCGCGACACCGTGGGCCGAGAGAACGCAGATCTCCCCCGCCGGGACCTCGTCCTCGTCGTCGACGAAGACGGCTCCCATGTGCTCGAGCCGCCGCACGACATGGTCGTTGTGGACGATCTGGTGACGGACGTAGATCGGCGGCCCGTGCTCCGCCAGGAGCCGCTCGACGATCTCGATCGCCCGGTCGACGCCCGCGCAGAAGGAACGCGGCGCAGCAAGCAGCACGCGCTTGGTCACGCGACCGCCTCCAACCCCTTCAAGGCGCGGCGCGCGCCGAGTGCTGCACGCACGGTGACGAGCGGCTGGCGAGCGAATCCGCGCAGGAACCCGAGGTAATCGACCTCACCGTTCGGCCTCGTTCCCCGCGCGACACCACCGAGCCGCCGCGAGGGGGTATCGCTGATGGCGCGCAGACAGCCGACCATCCGCCCGCTGCGGGCGAGCGCCCCTGACTCCATGTCGACCGCGTCCGCGCCGGTCTGTCGGTGGAGGAGGGCGCGTTCTTCGGGATCGTCCACGATCCTGCTCGCCCCGAGGATCGTTCCCCGCCGCGCCCTCGCGACGCCGAGCGGGCCTCCCTCCCACAACACGGCCCCTCCTTCGTCGACGACGCGGGTCGCGTCGATCACCGTGCCGACGGGAAGGTCCCCGGCCAGTGCACCCGCGATGCCGAAGGAGACCAGCCGGCCGGGGGGCACACCCTTCGAGACGCCCAGACCGACGAGCGCCGTCCGTCCCAGCTTGCGCGCGATGCGCTCTTCGACCGTCATCGCGCAGGCGAACGTCAGCCCGTCAGTGTCCACGCCATGCTCCGGGCGCTCTCCTTCAGTGAGCCCGCCGCCTCGTATGCCGCTGATGGTTCGAACCCCGAGTGGATGGCGCAGTGCTCGCAGCGCGGGTCGTTCCCAGGGCCGTACTCCTCCCACTCGATCCCGTCGAGCAGCGCGTCGTACGTGGGGAAGATCCCGTCGGTGAGCAGGTAGCACGGGCCCTTCCACCCGTACGGGTTGCGCGTGATCGACCCCCAGGGAGCGCACTTGAGCTGCCGCTCCCCGGTGAGGAACTCCTGGTAGATCGGGCTGGCCAGCCAGCGGTAGTTCCTCTGTCGGGCGACCTTGCGGATGATGCGGAACTTCTCCTCGTGTTCCGCGCGAGTCATCGTCAGAGCAGGATCGATCTGCGAGTACTGGTACCCCGGCGCGATCAGCATCCCGTCGATGCCGACCTCGTTCGTGAGGTAGCCCATCATCTCGAGCACGTCGTCGACGGACGTCTCCTTGAAGATCGTGGTGTTCGTCGTCACGCGGAAGCCGGCAGCGCGCGCCTTCTTGATCGCGTCGACGGCGATGTCCCAGAGGCCCGGGTAGTCGCAGATGTAGTCGTGGATCTCCCGCATCCCGTCGAGATGTACGACGAAGGTCAGCCGGTGACTCGGCTTGAACACGTCGAGGTATTGCTCGAGCCTCAGCGCGTTCGTGCAGAGGTCGATGTTCTTGCCGAGGGCGAGCATTCCCTCGACAACGCCCTCGATGCCCTTGAAGACAAGAGGCTCCCCGCCGCAGATGGAGACCACCGGCGCGGGGCACTGGGCACCCGCGTCGACGCACTCTTCGACAGTGAGCCGGGCTTTGTTCGATTCGTACTCGCGGATCTTCCCGCAACCGATGCAGGCGATGTTGCAGGCGAGCGTCGGCTCGAGCATCAGCACGAGCGGATAGCGCTCTCCCTTCCTCGTCTGGCTCGCGACGTACTTGCCAATCTGCACTGTCGAGCGGAGCGGGAACTTCATCCGTTGAGCCTTTCTCTCAGGCGCCCGAGGGCGAGGACGGGAAACGTGAGGCGGTAGAGGTGGTAGCGGATCATGAAGTCGAGAGGAAAGCCGGTGCCTGTGTAGTGCTGCTCGTCCCAGTCGCCGTCGGCGCGCTGACCCTGGCAAAGATACTCGGCGGCACGTCGCGCGGACAAGCCCGCCGCGGCGCCGGCCGAGACGTACCCCATCAGCGCCCAGGCCGTCTGCGACGGAGTCGCGGTCCCTCGGCCACGCAAGCCGGGGTCGCCGTAAGAGGCTATGTCCTCTCCGAAACCACCGTCGGCCTGCTGGACCGAGTCCAGCCAGGCGACGGCTCGGCGCATTGAGCTGTGCCCGGGCGGCACCCCACAGGCCTCGAGCGCTGGCAGGACGGCCCCCGTGCCGTACACGTGGTTGACCCCCCACCGACCGAACCACGATCCGTCGGCCTCCTGTTCCGCGAGCAGCCAGTCGAGGCCTCGCACACGCGCCGCCGTGTAGACGTCCTCGTGGGCGATCACCTCCAGCGCATGCGCGGTGACGTCGGCGCTGGGCTCGTCGGTGACCTTGCCGAAGTCCGAGATCGGGAGGCGGTAGAGCCAGAGCGCCTCGTTGTCGACGTCGAATGCCCCCCACCCCCCGGTGCCGGACTGCATCCCGACCATCCAGTCGAGCCCACGGCGCACGGCGGGCTCGCCGACGCCGAGCTCACGCAACGCAAGCGCGACGACGGCGGTGTCGTCGACATCCGGGTAGTTGTCGTTGTCGAACTCGAACGCCCACCCGCCGGGTGCCAGGGCCGGGCGCCGGATCGCCCAGTCGCCGCGGACGGTCACCTCCTCCCGAAGGAGCCAGTCGCCGGCGGCCACAAGCCTCGGATCCTGCGCGGGGATGCCCGCCGCCCGAAGGGCGAGCACCGCCAGCGCGGTGTCCCAGACCGGAGACTGGCAGGCCTCTGGGCGGAGCCGGTCGCCGTCGCGGACCATGAACCCCTCCCAGCCGGCCAGGCCGCGAGCGAACGTCTCGTCCTCCGGGCCGTGCCCGAGCGTCGCGAGCATCACGAGCGACCAGACCCACGGCGGCTGGATTCCCCCCCACGACCCGTCGCTCTCCTGACGCTCACGGACCCAACGCTCGGCGACGCGAATTGCGTGGCGACGCCACCGCGGCAGGTACGGCGTCCCGGAAGGCTCGCACTTCCGTCCTCCGATCTCGCCGAGGTCGAACGCGCTCGGCCGCACGGGCCGAAGCGCCTCGACGACGGAGAGCGCGACCATCGTCTGCCGAGCCCAGCATGCGAAGTCGTAGACCGAGAGCGGCCCGTCGGCCGGGAAGAGGATCAGCTCCACCGGCACGTGCGCCAGGCGCGCCCAGGGCCATTGGCCGATCAGCGCCAGGAAAGCGCGCGTGAAGATCCGCGTTCGGGGCACGCCGCCGGCGCGCCGGATGTAGTCGCGGGTCGCCTCGCCCGCGTCGACGCCCGCAAGCTTGAGCGCCGTGTAGGCCTCCACGGTCACGGAGAGGTCCGCAGGCCCCTCGAACCAGATCGACCAGGTGCCGTCCGCCCGCCGCCGCGCGAGCAGCTCGTTTGCGAGCAGCCGGTCGGTCTCGACGTCGCGCAGGCCGAGGAAGTGCAGCAGGAAGAGGTGCTCCGCGATCATGGTCGCGTTCGACTCCAGCTCCCCTTTCCACCACCCGTCCTGATGCTGAAGCGAGAGCAGGCGCTCGGCCCCGCGCTCGACCGCCGTGTCGAGCGAGGTCAGCTCCCGGACCGCCGTCACGCCGCGGCCCGCGTTGTCGCTCCGGTCAACAGCCGCGCCGCGGCGCGGCCCGAGCGAACCGCACTCTCCATCGTCGCGGGCCAGCCCGTGCCCGTCCATGCGCCCGCACGGGTGACGTTCGGCCGGGGCGTCGCGGGGCCCGGCCTCTGCACAGCCGTCCCGGGGCGAAGCGCGACCGTCGCGCGCGGCTCGCGGGAAACGCGCGACCAGACGAGGTCGGCCGGCCCGAGCCGGTCCGTCAGCTGGCCTGCCAGTCGTCCCACGAGCTCACGTCCGCGCAGCTCCATGAGCTCGGGGACGCCGCTCGACACGACCGTGAGGTACTGGCCGCTCGGCGGAGCATGGCCGGTGAGAGCGCCGTGGTCGAAGATCCAGTGCGCGTCCGAGGCAAGCAGCGCCGCGAGCGGATAGCGCAGGATCGGCCGGTCGAAGAGCAGGTGCACGCTCACGATCGGCGAGTCTTCGAGTGCCGGCTCGGGCTCACCGAGCAGCAGCGCCGACTCCTTCGGCGGGACGGCAACGACGAGGCCGTCCGCGTCCAGGCCGTCGAGATCGTCGACGCGGCTGTTCGTTTCGACGGTCACGCCGCGATCCTCGAGGGCGGCACGGACTGCGCGGCCGTGCATATCGCCGAGGGGAACGGTCGGCAGGAGGACGTCGCTCGCTCTTCGACCGGCGAGCAGTCCTCTCTGCACGGTGAAGATGCCCATCGCCGCGCTCACCTCGCGGCAACGGAGGTTGAGTGCCGGGCGGACGAAGACGTCCCAGAACCGGTCGAGCGCGCGCTCCGTCTGGCCGAGGCCGAGGAGCAGGTCGCCGAAGCTCACGTCGTCATGTGCTCGGGCGTCGAGCGTGCGCAGCTTGACAAGGGCGGTGATCGCCGCGCGGTCGCGGAACGGCAAATGGCGGTAGCGGCGAAGCGCAATCGCGAGGGGCGTGATCTCAGACCAACGGCCCGACTCGTCCGCGACAGGGAGGCGCAGACGACTCCGGCGCAGCGATCCCGCCGCCCCTACCTCCGTGAGGAACGCGACGTATTCCGTGAAGCAGCCGAGCGCGATGTGCTGACCGTTGTCCGGAGGCGGCGAGGGATCGCCGTCGCGGGCCGGCAGCGTCTGGACGGCCCCGCCGAGTGTCGGCCGTGCCTCGTGGACGACGACGGCGTTCCCGAGCCGTGCGAGCTCGAGCGCGGCCGCACACCCTGCCAGGCCCCCTCCGACGACGGCGATCCTCATCTGCGCAGGCCTCCGCCGACGATGCGGAGCTTCGCAAGGGGCGACAGCCGCGGCGGCCCGTCAAAGACGTCGTACCCGCGTTCCTCGATCCGCTCGAGCGTCGCCCGGTACAGGCCCGCGAACGTCGAGACGCAGAGCGCGCTCCGGCCGTCGAGCGTTCGCAGCAGGCCGAGCCCATCCTGGAGGTAGACGCGCGCCCGCTCGGCCTGGAACGTCATCAGTGCTCGCCAGCGGTCGGTGACGCGGTGAGCGGCAATGTCGTCCTCCGGCACGCCGAACGATGCCAGCTCGTCCTGCGGGAGGTACACACGTCCAAGGTCCCAGTCCTCGCGCACGTCTCGCATGATGTTGATCAGCTGCAGCGCTATGCCGAGCGTCTCCGCGCGCGCGACGTCCTCCGATCCGTAGACCGCGACGCACGCAACACCGACGGCTCCGGCCACCCTTGCGCAATACCCACGCAGCTCGTCGAAGGTCGCGTAGCGCGTCTGCTCGAGGTCCTGCAGGCCGCCGTCGACGAGTGCATGGAGCGCCTCGCCGGGGATCGGGAAGCGGACGCGCGCGTCGGCGAGCGCGACCCCCATTGCGTCGGTGCCCGGCGGCTGCTCCAGGAACGCGTGCAGCGCCTCGAGCTCGGCGCGCTTCGCCTCGAGCTCGAGATCTCCGTCCGCAACGTCGTCGACACACCGCGCGAACGCGTAGATCGCGGCGATCGCACGCCGCTTCTCCCGCGGGAGCAGCATGATCCCGTAGGCGAAGTTGCGCGCGCGCCGGCGGGTCAAGCGCTCGACCTCGGCGTAGGCGCG
>DATDDZ010000322.1:0-13185 GCA_036523555.1 Gaiellaceae bacterium | reverse complement strand
GGGCACACCGCATTCCTGGGCGTCCCGTTGTCCGGCCCCGAACGCGGTCCCATCGGTGTGCTGGCGGTGTACGGGCGGCGTCCCAGAACCTGGCGTCCCGAGGAGATAGACGCGCTGCTCGCGCTTGCGGCCAACGCCTCGGCCGCGCTCGCCAATGCCGAGCTCTACTCGCGGGTGTCGGTCGAGAAGGAACGCAGCGGCGCCATCCTCGCGAACGTCGCCGATGGGATCGTCGCGCTCGACCGGGAGCGCAAGGTGGTGCTCTGGAATGCCGCCGCCGAGGCGATCACCGGAGTCCCGCAGGAGGAGGCGATCGGCCGCAGCACGATGCAGGTTTTGCAGCGCGAGCTTGAGTCCGAGGACGGTCCTGCGCGGTCGGGACCGCGGCTCGTCTCGATCCCTCGCGGGAACGAGGAAGTCTGGCTGTCGCTGAGCGAGGCGGTGATGCGGGACCCGCTCGGGGCCGTTGCGGGGCGCATCTTCACGTTCCGCGACATCTCGGCCGACCACGCAGTCGAGCAGGTGAAGTCCGACTTCGTGGCCGCCGTCTCGCATGAGCTTCGCACGCCGTTGACGTCCATCTACGGCTTCGCCGAGACGCTTCTGCGCGAGGACATCCCGTTCTCGGACGAGGAGCGGCGAACGTTCCTCGGCTACATCGCGTCCGAGTCCGGGCGTCTGACGTCCATCGTGGACAGGCTGCTGAACGTGGCCCAGCTGGAGGCGGGCGATCTACGGGTGAACGTCGCTCGAATCGACGTCGCCTCGGTCGTCTCCGAGGCGGTCGAGGCCGCTGCTCAGAGCGGCCCGCTGAACGGTCACCGTCTCGAGGTCGACCTGCCGGACGGGTCGCTCGCCGTCGAGGCCGACGCCGACCGTGTGCGCCAGGTGTTCGGCATCCTGCTCGAGAACGCATTGCAGTACTCGCCCGACGGCGGCGCCGTCCTGGTCGGCGCGAGGCGACAGGCCGAGCGGGTCGAGCTGAGGGTCGTGGACGAAGGAGTCGGGATCCCGCTGTCGGAGCAGGAGCGGATCTTCCGAAAGTTCTACCGGGCCGAGTCGGCGTCCCGTGACGGCGCGGCCGGCACCGGGCTCGGCCTCTTCATCGCCAGGGAGCTCGTCACGGCGATGGGCGGGCGGATCTGGGTCGACTCGAGGGAGGGCGAGGGCTCGAGCTTCGCGTTTGAGCTGCCCGCCGCGGGAGAAGAGGGATCTCCATGACCAAGGTTCTCGTGGTCGACGACAACGCGCCCATCCGCCTGCTCTGCCGGGTCAACCTCGAAGCCGAGGGGATGACGGTGATCGAGGCCAGCGACGGGCCCACCGGAATCGAGAAGGCCGTCTCGGAGGCGCCTGACGTGATCCTGCTCGACGTGATGCTTCCGGGGCTCGACGGCTGGCGCGTCGCCGAGCGGGTCTTGGACGACGAGCGAACGCGAACGATCCCCATCGTCTTTCTCACGGCCAAGGCCGAGTTCCGCGATCGGGCGCGCGGGCTCGACATCGGCGGGATCGACTACGTCACGAAGCCCTTCAACCCGACCGAGCTCGCTCGGCTCGTCGAGGGCCTGCTGGAGCGCATCGATCGAGGCGAACGCGACGACCTTCGGGCGGAGAAGCTTTCGGAGCTCCGTGTCCTGATGGAGTCCTAGAGGAGGAACGTCGGCCGGGTCAGCGGCCTGCGAAGTCGGCCGTCACGATCCCAGCCCCGGGGTTCCCGGCGAAGCTGCCGAAGCTGATCGCGATCCCGATGCGGCGAAAGCCGGCGCGGAGCAGGACAGCCCGATGCCGTGGGCTCGCGAGCCAGCTCGCGACCACCCACCGGGGCGTCAGGCCGGTCGACCAGGCGAGATCCTCCCCGTACACCGGCCCCCGCGCTCCGGCGGCGCGTGCGCGGCCGTCCACCGAGCCGTGGGCGAAGTACCGGCGGTGCAGCATGTCCGCCGTGTGGCTGCGCGCGGCGCGGAAGAGCCGAGTGTCGAGCCGGAGCGGCGCGACGCCGTGACTTGCTCTCGCGGCGTTGATCGCCTGCAGGAGTGAAGCCTCGCTGCCGGAGAGCCTCGGGGCCTGAGCGCCGACGGCGGGGCCAGCGAGCGCCAGGGCGGCGAGGAGGGGGACCAGGATCGTGGCTTTGGCGAGCATGGGCGACACGCGAAGCGGGGATCCTAACGCGACGTCAGGGCGAGGCTGATTCCGGCGAGCGTAAGGGTGGCGCCGGACAATTGCACGGCGTCGAGCGACTCCCCGAGCCAGGCCCACGCGACGACGATCGCGACGACGGGCTCGAGCATGCCCGTGATCCCCGCCCGGGTCGCGCTGATACGGCCGAGTGCGCCGACGACGAGGAGAAACGGGGCGATCGTGCCGAGGACGATCATCCAGGCCATCAGGGCGACCACCGGAAGGTGGCTCGAATGGAGGTTCCCGAGCAGCGAGACGTGGTCGCCCAGTCGAGCCGCGGGGTAGTGCCACCACGGTGCGACGACGGACCAGAAGGCTGTGGCGAAGAAGAACCCCCACGCGGACAGCGAGACCGGATCGCGCCGGCGGACTCCGTGCTCCGCGAGGAGGATGTAAGTCGCATAGGTGATCGCGGCGACCCCGGCCGCCGCCAGCCCTGCTCCGCTGAGGCGACCGCCGCGCCAGACCTCGACGATCAGCGTCAGGCCGCCGAGCGCAAGCGCGAGCGCGAGCCAGATGCGGCGCCGGACCTGCTCGCCGAACACGAGCTTCGCCCAGAGTGCGACGAGTATCGGCCCCACGAACTGGATCAACAGCGCGATCCCGATGTCGAGCCGGTCGATCGCGTAGAAGTACGACCACTGCACGAGCGCGAGGCCGCCGACGCCGAGCGCGACCAGCAGTGGGAGATCCGTGACCCTCACGCGCAGCGACCCCGGCCTGGTCAGCACAGCGAGCAGGACGAGCCCGAGTAGCGCGCCCGCGCAGCGGACCTCCGTCAATTGCTGCGCGGTGATGCCGGACTTGAGGATGACCTTCGAGACGGTTCCGTTCACCGCAAACAGAGCCGCTGCCGAGGCGACCATCCCGTAGCCCACAGCCGCGCGCCCTGTGTGCAGCTCACCGGAAACGCCGACCACCCGTTCGACCATCGGACGAACGTAACCGACGGACGACACCGCTAATCTCCTTGACCACGGGACGTGGCGCAGCCTGGTTAGCGCGTCGGCTTTGGGAGCCGAAGGTCGCGAGTTCGAATCTCGCCGTCCCGACTTGGTCGTCCTGCTCGCTGCGGGCGCGGCGCTGTCGTTCGGTGCGCTCGCCGTCACCATCCGCCTCGCCCTCGGAAGCGCGATCGACGCCGAGGCCGCCGCACTCGTCACGACCGTCGTCGCCTTCGCCGTGTGCGCAGTACTCGCGGCCGTGACCGGTGACTTCAGCGGCCTTGCCTGGGGCGACACGTGGCCGTTCTTCGTGACCGGCCTGTTCGCGCCGGGGATCAGCCAGATCCTCTTCACCCGTGCCGTCGGCGCGATCGGGCCGTCGCGGACCGCAGTTTTCGTCGGCGCCTCGCCCGTGCTCTCCGCGGCGATCGCGGTGACCGTCCTCGGCGAGCCTTTGCGGACCGGACTCGTGCTCGGGACGCTCCTCGTCGTCGCGGGAGGGACGCTCCTCGTGCAGGAGCGCAGAAGGCACGTTGCCCTTCTCTCCTTCGGGATCACGCTGGCGCTCGGCGCGGCACTCCTCTTCGCCGTTCGGGACAACGTGGTCCGCTGGGCGGCCCGGGGGAGCGACGTCCCCGGCTTCGCCGCCGCCGGCGCCTCGCTCTTCTCTGCGTCGATCGTGATTTTGCTCGTCGTCGCGCTGCGGGCGAACGTCCGCGAGCGGATCGGCAGGGCCGCGCGCCCGTTCCTCCCCTCCGGGCTCCTGTACGGCGCGAGCTATGCGAGCCTCTACTCGGCTTTCGACCGCGGGAGGGTGACCGTCGTCGCTCCGCTCGTCGCGACCGAGTCGCTCTTTGCCGTCCTAATCTCGATGGTCGTGCTACGGCGGTCCGAGCAGATCGGCCCGCGTCTCCTGCTCGCGGCCGCGCTCGTCGTCGGCGGTGGTGCGCTCATCTCCGGCTTTCGCTGAACACGCCCGCGATCTGCTCCGCGCGCAAGAAGCGCCCGAGGTAGTGCGTGAAGACGGCGAAGAACACGATCGCCTGCTCGACGGCCATCGTCACGCCTGCGATCTGCTGATCCGTGAGGTCGGAGATCCCCCAGAGCCCGGGCGCGTCGCGGTAGAAGTCGTAGACGGGGCGCGGGAGCAGCGCGAGCAGCAGGCCGAGCGGCGAAGCGAGCACGAACGCGATGAAGAGGTACAGCGCCTTTGCCCCGTCGGAGTGCCGGCCGTGGACGACCGGCCACCACATCAGCGCGCCGGCCGCGAAGTAGCTCAGATGCTCCAGGTTCAGGAGCCAGCCGCCCTGCTCGAGCGCCGCGTCGTAGATGGGCGGCACGTGCCAGGCGAAATACGTCCCGAGCCAGAGCGGCAGCGTGAGCAGCGGATGGGTGACGAGCCGGAAGGCGGCGTGACGCTCGAGCGCGCGCGCGAGCGACGGCGCGAGCGCCAGCACCACGAGACCGGGCGCCCACTCAGCGGTGACGACGTTCTGGAGCAGGTGGACCGACAGGAGGTAGTGCAGCGCGATCGTGTGCAGAGGGGTCACGTACACGGCCAGCAGGAGAATCAGCGCGAGCTCGAAAGCGGCTCGCCGGCCCTTCCCGGAGGGCCAGCGCCTCTGGGCCCACGTGAAGGCCGCGACCAGAACCACGAGTGCCGCGAGCACGTCCCAGTGCAACGCCCACGAGTGCGGGTCCACGCCGCTACGCTAGTGACGCTGCGCCCGTGGTGTAGTGGTAGCACCTGACCCTTCCAAGGTCATGGCACCGGTTCGAGCCCGGTCGGGCGCTCTGTCCGACGTCCGTAGCCCTCGCTACGTTTTCAGATATGAAAACAAATGAACGTCGCGAGGCGCGTCGTCTGCGACGTGAGGAAGGCTGCTCGATCAGGGAGATCGCCGAACTCGTCGGCGTCGCGAAGTCTTCGGTCAGCCACTGGGTCAGAGATATCGAATTGACGGACGCGCAACGCGCGGGTCTCGTTCGCCGCAATCCAGCGTACAACCGGCAGATCAACGGCTCCGCCGTGCAGGCGGCCAACCGACGCGCAGAGCGGATCGCTTACCAGGACAAAGGCCGTCAACTCGCTCGAGTCGGGTCGTCTATGCACGTCGCCGGCTGCATGCTCTACTGGGCGGAGGGCGACAAGTCGCGTAACGCGATCGGGTTCACGAACTCGGATCCGGCAATGATCCGCTTCTTCGTCGAGTTCCTGCGAACGTTCTTCGACGTCACGAACGAGAGCATTCGACTGACGTGCAGCCTCTTCGCAGACCACGAGTCACGGCGACGCGAGATCGAACGCTTCTGGCTCGATGTCGCGCGCCTCCCCGAATCCTGCCTTCGCAGGTCGAAGGTGAACGTCTACTCGAAGTACAGCAAGAAGAAGCGCGCGAACAGATTGCCTTACGGGACGTGCCGGGTTGTCGTCTCCAGAACGAGCATCACGCAGAGCATCTTCGGCGCGATCCAGGAATACGCGGGCTTCGACCGGCCCGAGTGGCTCGACGCCCGGAGCTAGCAGTCGCTACTCCGGCTCGGGAGTGATCGAGACGCTCTCGATGACGACGTCGTCGTGCGGCTTGTCGCGTGCGTCGCGCGGAAGCTCAGAGATCGAATCCGCGACGGCCATGCCGGTCGTGACACGTCCGAACACCGTGTGCTTCCCGTCGAGCCACGGCGCAGCCTCCGTCGTGACGATGAAGAACTGGCTCCCGTTCGTATTCGGGCCGGCGTTCGCCATCGCGAGCGCGCCCCGGTCGACCTTGTGGTCGTTGAACTCGTCCTCGAACGTGTAGCCCGGTCCGCCCGCTCCGGTCCCTGTCGGATCGCCCCCCTGAATCATGAAGTCCGGGATGACGCGATGGAAGATAACGCCGTCGTAGAAGCCGTCACGCGCGAGCTTGACGAAGTTGTCGACGGTCTTCGGCGCGTCCGCCGGGTAGAGCTCGACGTCGATCGTGCCGTGATTCGTGGTGAGGCGTGCCTGCATGAGGCGGGAATGTACCGTCCGGCTCCCTCGCGATGCTGCAACATGTGATCGACGCCCGGGCGCGTGATGTCGACTTCCGTCCGCGAACGGTGCTTCGAGTCGTCGGGATTCTTCTTGCGATCGCGATCGTCCTCGAGATCATCTGGATCTCCCGTCACGTCCTCACCTGGATCTTCATCGCCCTGTTCCTCGCGCTTGCACTCAACCCGGCGGTGGACTGGCTCGAGCGGCGCACGAAGCGGAGGGGCTACGCGACCGCGATCGTCTACGTCGCGACAATCGCCCTCCTGGTCGGGATCGGCTGGCTCTTCATCCCCACGCTCGTGAATCAGGTGAACGACTTCGCGGGCAAGGTCCCGGACTACCTCCACGACCTCACGAAAGGGCGAGGGCGGCTCGGGTTCCTCCAGGAGAAGTACCACCTGGTCGACAAGGCGAGAAAGGCGCTCAACGAGGGCGGCGCGTCAAAGCTCTTCGGTATCTCCGGCACGGCGCTCGCGCTTGCGAAGGGCGTCGTGAACGCGGTGCTCGCAACGATCACGATCGCGTTCCTGACGCTCTTCATGCTCCTCGAAGGGCCGAAGTGGGTGGAGTCCTTCTACTCGCTTCTCAGCCCAGAATCGAGCCGACGCTGGCGTGCCGTGGGGCGCGACATCTACCGCACGGTCGGCGGCTACGTGACCGGCAATCTTCTGATCAGCCTGATCGCCGGGGTCACGACGACGCTCGTGCTCCTCCTCACGCAGGTGCCGTATGCGGTGGCGCTCGGGCTGATCGTCGCCATCCTCGACCTCATTCCACTCGCGGGCGCGACAATCGCGGCGATCATCGTCGGCAGCGTCGCGTTCATCCACTCGGTGCCCGCCGGGATCATCGTCGTCGTCTTCTTCGTCGTCTACCAGCAGGTCGAGAATCACATACTCCAGCCCGTCGTCTACGGGCGGACCGTCCAGCTGTCACCTCTCGCCGTTCTGATCGCGGTTTTGATCGGAGCCCAGCTCGCCGGCGTCCTCGGCGCGCTCGCGGCGATTCCGGTGGCCGGCTCGCTGCAGGTGATCTTCGTCGACTGGCTCCGCCATCGCCGCGGCGAGGAACCTGCCGGCGCCACCTGACGAAGCGAGCCCTCGTTCGAGGGATTTCGTTGACGCGGCCGTCAAGACGATTCAGACCCCATGGCGTTTCGTACGGCTCGCCTCCTCGCGGTTGCTGCTTCGGTGTGCGGTCTCGTATTGATCCCTTCGCCCGCGGGCGCGGCCCCGGACGCGCCGGCTGCGGCCATGCGGAGCCTCGAGCAGGGCGTGCTCAGCGACCTGAACGCGTTCCGCCGGCAGCACGGCCTCGCTCCACTCCGGCTGTCGACGCGCCTGGCGGCCGCGGCGCGCCAACACTCCAACGAGATGGCCGAGCGCGGCTACTTCAGCCATGACTCCTACGGCGGCGGATCATTCGATCGCCGAATCGCCCGGTTCTACCCGGTGGGGAAAAGCCGCTTCTGGTCAGTCGGCGAGAACCTCCTCTGGTCGTCCCCCGACGTGGATGCCGGGCACGCGCTCGACATGTGGATCAACAGTCCCGAGCACAAGATGAACATGCTCAACCCCCGCTGGCGCGAGATCGGCCTGTCCGCCGTGCACGTGTCCACGGCGGGTGGGGCCTACGGCGGTCGCGAAGTCACGATCGTCACGTCGGACTTCGGCGTCCGTAGCTGACGCGGCACGCGGATACCCTTTTCCTCCGGCGCCTGTAGCTCAGTGGACAGAGCGGCGGCCTTCTAAGCCGCGGGTCGGAGGTTCGAATCCTCCCAGGCGCATTTGCAACGTGGGCGCCGGGGCGACGCGATTTCCGCCGCTATCCTGCACCCGAGCGCGGTGGCGGTAGCTCAGTTGGTAGAGCCCCTGGTTGTGGTCCAGGTGGTCGTGGGTTCGAGTCCCATCCGCCACCCTCCCTTTTCGCTCACCGCGGCTACGCTGCCCGCGCCTGGCCCCGTAGCTCAGCGGATAGAGCGACGGACTTCGAATCCGTGCGCGGAGGTTCGACTCCTCCCGGGGCCATCGAGAGGCATCCTCTGCCGCCCGGCCGCTGCATCTGCTTCCATGCACTGTGGTGGCGGGCTCCCTGGCAACCGTGCTCATCTGCGATGACGAGCCGTCCTTGAGGGAGTTGATTCGCGTCAGCCTCAGCAGCGACTACTCGATCGCAGAGGCCGACGACGGCGAGGAATCCCTAGAGATCGCCCGACGTCTCCGGCCCGACGTTGTCATCCTCGACGTGATGATGCCCCGCCGGACGGGCCTCGAGGTCCTCGTGGAGATGCGCCGGGATCCCCACCTCGCCGGCACTCCGGTGATCGTCCTCACCGCCCAGCCGGGCACCCGCGACGAGGCCTTGCGGGAAGGCGCCGATCTTGTTATGGTCAAGCCCTTCGAGCCCCAGCAGATCGCGGATGCGGTGGAGGAGGTCCTTCGAGCAGCGGCATGAGTCAGAACGGCCCCCAGGGCGCACAACTCGGTGCCGAGACGAGCGAGGTCGCGCCGGTCCGGAAGCGACCGGCTCCGACCGGTCTCGTCGCGCGGATCTCGTTGGCGGCCTTCACGGTCGGGATCGGCCTGGCGGTCTTCTTCGCCATCCTCTTCCTGGCGATCATCAGCCTGCGCGATCGCTCGCTCGAGGCCCGCAACTCCCAGCAGGTGATCGCGAGCGCGAACCGCCTCCAAACGCTCGTCGTCGAACTGGAGAGCGGTGTCCGCGGCTTCTTCATCAGCGGTGAAAAGAAGGATCTTGCCCCGTGGAAGGAAGCTCAGCGCAACTTTCCGGGCGCCGCCGCGACTCTGCTCAGCCTCACGAAGGACAACGCGCTCCAGCATCAACGCGCCATGGCCATCAAGGGCCAGGTCGAGGACTACCTGACGACCTTCAGCCGACCTCTCGTCTACTTCATGCGGAGGAATCCTCCCGCTGCACGCCAGTTCATCACAGACCCGCGGGGGGCCGGGCAGATCGAGGCGCTTCGCCAGAGCTTCGGCCGCCTGCTGACAGCCGAAAAGACCCTCGGCGACACTCGCTCGCATCGCGCGCGGAGCACCGCGGGCAACGCGCTCGCAGTCGGAGGAGTCGGCCTTGGGACCGCGCTGCTCCTGATCCTCCTCGGCGCTATCTACGTCAACCGGGCCGTGGCGAGGCCGGTGCGGCTCACGGCCGATGCGGCCTCGCGGATCGCGGGCGGGGACCTGTCCGGACGGCTCCGGACCGACGGGCCCGGCGAGGTCGGCCAGCTCGAGCGCGCCTTCAACACGATGGCCGCGTCGCTCGAGAGCACGCTCGCCGATCTCGAGGAGCGCAACAAGACGCTTGCCGAGAGCGAGCGTGTGAAGAGCGAGCTCGTGAGCAGCGTCTCGCACGAGCTGCGGACCCCCCTCGCGAGCATTCTCGGGTTCTCGGCGCTCATGCTGGAGCGAGACCTCGATGCCGCCGACACGACCCGCTACCTCGAGGTGATCCGCGGGGAGGCACGGCGGCTGGCCTCTCTCCTGAACGACCTGCTCGACCTCGAGCGGGTCGAGCAGCAGAACCTCGAGCTGCGTGTCCAGGAGATCGACCTCAACAGCCTGCTGACGCTGCAGACGACGCTCTACTCGGCCCAGAGCGAGGCACACGAGATCCACTTCCAGCCGACCGACGAGACGCTCCTCGTGAAGGGCGACCCCGATCGGCTCGCGCAGGTGATCGGGAACCTTCTCTCGAACGCGATCAAGTACTCACCGGAGGGCGGCGACGTCCGGGTGCGTGCGGCTCTTCTGGGCGAGGAGGCCTGGGTCTGGATCCGCGATCACGGCCTCGGGATCCCGGAGGAGCACCAGGCTCAGATCTTCACGAAGTTCTTCCGCGGCGACATGGGAAGCGAGCGGGGGATCGCCGGCACGGGGCTGGGCCTCGTCCTGGCCCGCCAGATCGTCGAGGCCCACGGCGGCGAGGTCGGCTTCGAGAGCGAGGAGAACGCCGGCTCGACCTTCTGGTTCTGGCTGCCGGCGCCGAGCCCCGTGAGGCGGGACCCGGATCTAGCCGTTGGCACGCTTGCTGCAGCCGGCGACGACGCGGAGCCCGGTCACCGGGTGTAGCTCGGCGCCGTTTCGCGCCGCACCGCGCCTGCCGATCCGCTGGCTCCAGTAACCAACTCCCGAGACATAGGCGATCGCGCCGAGGGGCTGCCACGTTCCTTGCGGCTGCGCGCAGCCGAGTGCAAGGGATCGCCACGCTGAGGTGATCGCGTCGCGGGCCCGCGTGGCCGTCGAGAGGCAGCTGGGAATCGGAATAACGGCGTTCATGTAGGAGTTCGCGTCGTAGAGGACGAGCCTGATGCCGCCGGCATCGAGCTTGAACTGGGTTATCTGAGCCACGACCTCCCAGTCCTGGTGCTGAAACGGTGTGCGCCGCCTGCGCGGCACCGGGCGCGGATACGGCCGCTGGCTGATCGCCTCGATGGTCGTTGTCACGGGCGTCATTTCGACCGAGTTCCGCTGCGGATCGCTGAACGTCTTCAGGCGCCAGAGCTGGCCGCCGCACTTGCTCGCCGTCGGGCTCAGCGAGATACGGCCGGACGCAGTCGCAGCGACTGCCGTAGCCGCAAGGATGAGCAGGACGAAGGGTGCCGCGAGTTTCACGTTCTGGCCGAACCGGATCGTACGTGCGGATGGTGAAGAGGTCTAGCCTCGGACGAGCAGGTCCTGCCGTCGAGGGACTACTCTGGAGGCGCGCGCGGGCGTGGCGGAACTGGCAAACGCGCCGGGTTTAGGTCCCGGTGGGGCTCACGCTCCTTAGAGGTTCGAGTCCTCTCGCCCGCACTCGGTCAGGTGGTCGGCCTCGACTCCGTCGAGGAGACGCCAGTTGCCCTCCAGCGCCGCCTCGGCGGCGCGAACGAGGCGGTCGGCCTCCTCCGCAGGTGCCGTCGAGAGCACCGCCCTCGAGGCTGCGGCGTGCTCGTGGTCGCGCTCCGAATGGAGCTTGAAATAGGCCGTCGCGGGGGTTGCGGGCTCGAACCCGTAGTGCTCGACCAGGCCTTCGAGCTTCGTCCGCGAGACTGCCGGCTGCCCGGACTCGATGGCGTACAGCACGGCCCGGGCAGCGAGTGCGTCGTCTGCCCGCCAGGCTGAAGCGCAGGCGCTGGTCTCGGCGTTCGGCTCGCGATCGAGCGGCGCGTCGAGCGCCGCGGCGAAGTCGTCCCACAGTTCGACATGGGCGGCTTCCTCGGCCGCGTGGGCGGGATCGCCGGCGACAGTGGCAGCGTCTGCGAGCGCGACGACCGCGTGCCGGTACTCGCCCGCGTAGACGGCGAGCTCGTCGCGGGTGAGATCACCGCGCTCCCAGCGCCGGTAGAACGGATGGTCGAGGACGTTCCTTCGCTTGCGCGCCTCGTCGATGCGCTCGATCAGGTTCATGGCCCTTCCTTTCGCTCACGCGACCCCTCCGCGCGATCGTACTACCTCAGGTCAGCCGCTCGATCTGCACGACGGCGCGAGCGAGGGCGACCTCGTCGAAGACGTACGGGGTCGCGTTGGCGAGCTGATGGGTCGGGCCGTCGAGATCGTCCGACCCGTCGGCTGCGTTGATCGCGTAGCGGAGTGGAATCTCGTGCGTCACGACGAGGATCGATCGCTCCGGTCGCTCGAGCAGCTTGCGGTAGGCGCGGGCGTAGCGCCGTGCGGCATCGTCCAGCGACTCGCCTCCGGGAAACGCGTCACTGCGGCGGTGAGCGTGCTTCCAGGCCCGGTACTCCTCGAGGGTCGACCCCTCCAGGTCGCCCACGACGATGTCGTCGAGCAACGGCTCGGTCTCCACCGGGACCTCGCGCCCCTTCAGCGCGAGCGCCGCGGTCTCGGCTGTGCGGGCGAACTTCGTGTGCACGCACAGCTCCAGCGGGAGGTGGGCGATCTGCTGTCCGAGCAAGGCGGACTCGTCGCGGCCCTTGTCCGTCAGGGAGACCGGGACGTCCGGGTCGCCGTTGATCCGATTCTCGAAGTTGAGGGTCGATTCGCCGTGCCTGGCGATCACGTAGAGCTCCATCGCCGGAGGCTATCCATGTACCGGCGAGCACAGGCGCATGTGCGAAGCCCTGGGACCGTTTGGTCTAATGGCTCGGTGAGCGCCCAGGTCGAAGAGCTGCCGGACAACAAGG
Organism: Gaiellaceae bacterium; assembly: GCA_036523555.1. Classification (GTDB taxonomy): domain Bacteria; phylum Actinomycetota; class Thermoleophilia; order Gaiellales; family Gaiellaceae; genus 3-1-20CM-4-69-9. The sequence continues at coordinate 896 of DATDDZ010000322.1, read as the reverse complement.
TCCGGCTCACGGTCGACGTGCCGAGCGCCGACGTGCACCACGCGGTCGAGCATGCCGCGTCCGACCTGGCGGAGACGGTCAAAATCCCGGGCTTCCGCAAAGGCAAGGTGCCGATGCCCGTGCTGGTCTCGCGAATCGGCAAGGAGCGTCTCTACACGGAGGCGATCGAGAGCCATATCGCCGGCTGGTATGGAAACGCGGTCGCGGAGGCTCGCATCCGTCCTGCCGACCAGCCCGAGCTGTCGTACGAGCTGCCCGATTCCGATTCTCAGAGCTGGCGCTTCACCGCGACGGTGCCGGTCCTCCCGAAGCCGGAAGTCGCCGACTGGTCGGGGCTCCAGGTCCCGTACGCGGAGGCGGAGATCCCGGAGGGCGTCGTCGACCACGAGCTCGACGTGCTCCGCTCGACCGTTGCGGAGCTCGCTCCCGTCGACGGACGTCCCGCGGAGCTCGGCGACACGGTCGTCGTCGACCTCGTCGTGGGAGGCGAGGGGCAGGACGACTACGTCGTGGAGCTTGGCGGCGGCCGGCTCGCTCCCGATGTCGAGGAGCAGCTCGTCGGCATGAGCGTGGGCGAGACGAAGACCATCCCGGTCGACGGATCGGCCGACGTTTCGGAGATCCGGGCGTCGATGAAGGAGATCAAGGAGAAGGTGCTGCCCGAGCTCGACGACGACCTCGCTCGGTCCGCTTCCGAGTTCGACACGCTGGACGAGCTGCGCTCGGAGATCGAGCAGCGCATGGAGGCGCAGATCGCGGCGGAGATCGACGACGCGTTCCGCCGAGCCACGCTCGAGCGGCTCGTCGACGCGAACGACGTTCAGGTCTCGGGGCCGCTCGTCGAGGGCCGGACCCGGACGCTGCTGCGTGAGCTCGATGCCGTCATGCGGCGGAGC
>DATDDZ010000321.1:0-5683 GCA_036523555.1 Gaiellaceae bacterium | reverse complement strand
CAGGGCGGCCCGACGACGATTTTCCGACCAATGACCTACGGGCGTACAAGATCATCGGCGAACGCGGCACCGAGCTGACCGGCTACCCGGCCGTCTCCGTCTTTCACGACTTCAAGTACGACCCGAAGCAGACGATCAAAGGCGGCGCGCACGACTGGCTGTACGACCACCTCGGCGTGTTCTCGTGGACGACGGAGTTCTGGAGCCCGCAGAGGCAGGCCGGTCTATCCGACTACCACCTGACCGACTGGATTCGGGAGCATCCGATCGAGGACGACCTCGCGTTGTTCAACTGGGCGAAGGAGACCTACCCCGACGCGCACGTCGACTGGTACGAGTTCGACCACCCGGAGCTCGGCAAGGTCGAGCTCGGCGGCTGGGACATCATCAACTACTGGTTCAACGTCCCCTTCGACCGGCTCGAGGACGAAGTCGCGCCGCATGCCGAGTGGGCGCTCTTCCACGCTTCGGTGTCACCGTTGCTCGAGGTACGCCAGCTCGAGGTCGAGAAGCTGGGGGAGACGTCCTCGCTTGTTCGGCTCGTCCTCCAGAACTCCGGGTGGCTCCCCACGAACGTCACGCAGAAGGCGCTTGCGCGACAGAGCGTTCTCGGCATCGAGGTCGAGCTCGAGCTACCCGAGGGCGCGCGGCTCGTGAGCGGCGAGGTCAAGACGAACGTCGGTCATCTCTGGGGGCGGGCCGACAAGCGCTCGACCTCGTGGTGGGGGAACGACGACTCGACGGGCGACCTTGCCAAGCTCGAGTGGGTGGTCGAGGCGCCTGCGGGAAGCGAGCTCGGGATCGAGGCCCGCGGGCAGCGGGCGGGCACACTGCGGCGACGCGTGGCGCTCGGCTAGCTCGGCCCGGGCGGGCGGTCACTTGTCCGAGTGATCCGTCGGCCATGTCCCTCGGCGGGGGGAGGCGGTTGACCTCCGCCGCACGTATCTTGCGACGCGGTCGGAGGTTGGCGTACCTCCGGCCGTCAAGGGACCTGCGGCTCCGCGCCAGGCGCGGAAGGAGGAGTTGGGATCACATGCTGGATCTGAGCGGCTGGACGTGCGGCGTTCTCTCCAACGCCCTCTGGGGCAACGGCTCGCGGGGCGACTCGCGCAAGAACGCGTTGTGGGGCTCCAAGGAAGACAAGAGCGCGCCCGACCCGGGACGGGCCCGCGCGGCAGAAGCGTGGTCGTGGGTCGTCAGGAGCGCATCCTGGGCCGGCGAGGCTCCGTCGCGCTGAAGACGTCTCCGCGCTGACGTTTGGCCGCGGCCGGGTGGTCGCGTCCTCGCGGCGTCGTATTGTCCCGTTTGACCATGTCCTGGCGTAAGGCCACGAGACTGGTGGCCGGGCTGCTCGTGCTTCTGGGAGCCGTCACCGGCTCGTCGGCGTCCGCCGCGACGGGCGCCGGCCTCTTTCGTATCGACCGCGTGGCGGACGGTGACACCGTCACGCTCACGAACGGAGCTCGAGTTCGGCTGGTGCAGATCGACAGTCCCGAGGTCTACTTCGGAACGGAGTGCTACGGACGGCAGGCGTCCGCAGTGACGAAGCGCCTCTTGCCGCCCGGTACCGCGGTACTCCTGTCCGCCGAGCCGGCCACGGACAGTGTCGACCAGTACGGGCGGCTACTCAGGTACATCGTGCGGGCTCGGGATCGGCTGAACGTCAACATCCGGCTGGTCGCAGTCGGCGCGGCGGCGCCGTACTTCTACCACGGTCGTCGTGGGCGCTATGCGACCGCGCTCGACCGTCTGGCCCGGCGGGCGAGGGCCGCACATCGCGGTCTCTGGGGAGCGTGCCCGTGGACGCCGTACGATCCCGATCACAGCGTCCAGACGGACCGCCCGCATTGACCGGCCGGGCCATCCGGACGGCGCCAACCTCGAGGCTGCGGGGCAAGGACTCGAACCTTGACTACCTGATCCAGAGTCAGGCGTCCTACCATTAGACGACCCCGCAACGGGCGGCCATTGTAGCCGTGCGGGATGGACGCGACCGTTTCGGCGCATCGCTAGACTGAGCCCTCGCTCGGCCCATTCGTCTAGTGGCCTAGGACACCGCCCTCTCACGGCGGCGGCACGGGTTCGAATCCCGTATGGGCCTTTCGGGTCTCAGGCTAGAGCGGTCTGGCCCCACCGACAGAAGAAGGTTGGCCTCCGATTTTTCGCTTGGCACTGGAGCCGCCGTCTGCCAGCGCCGGACCCCACTCCCCGGCGGAGGCCAACCTCCTGCCTTTTGGCCGAGAGGGGTGAAACCGAAACATCCTCAGCGCTTTCGCCGTCGGGTTACGTCTCGAGGCGGTAGATGGGGACGAGCCGCTTCTCTGCCTCCGTGTCGATGTGCGCGACGACCTCGACGTACGGCTCAAGTCCCGAGCCCTGGAGCTTTGCCTTAAGAAGGCTGTCGACCTGGTAGATGCCCGAAGAGTTGTTCATCGTGATCTCGATCAGGATCGGGCGCTCCTCGCCGTCCTTGATCGCGACGTCCTCGATCGCCGCAGCGCTGAGCGAATGGATGGAGATCGAGCCCCGGGCGAAGGGGATGCGAGACCGGCCCTGTTCCATGTCGAGCGCATCGGCGACGCGGACGATCCCGGCCTCGAGCGTCAACGGCTTGCCGTAGTCGCGGTGACTCGTGATCGCCTGGAGGATCTCGGACGTGATGACGGTGAGATCGGGCTCGTCGTAGATCCCCGCGAGCAACTCCCGGAGCTTCGGCTCGGCGAGAAAGAGGCTGAAGTCTTCGTGCCCTTCGCGATGAACCGCCATTCCCACGCAGTGCGTGAGGGCAGCGAGCAGCACGACGACCTCGGAGTCGTCGCTGTCGTAGCCGTAGTCCCGCACGAGCGTCGGTTCGATGTGGTGCTTGGTGAGCTGCCGGAGGAGCTTGAGCGCGATGTTCGCCACGATCTGGATGTGAACCCATGAGTGGTCGTTGATCTTCATCCGCACGACCGCGTTGACGTTCGCCACGTGCCACCAGGCCTTGAGCTGAGTGTCCTCGTTGACGCGTTCCACCAGCCGGCGGAGCTTGCGGTTGCCCCGAACCGGAACGTTGATCTTCATCTCTGCCACCGCCTGGGTGGGAGTCAGCCGGGTCTCGCGCTCGGCTACGTCCGATACCGGCTGACCGATCCGATCTTCGGTCTCCTTGTCGATCGAGCTCATACCGGGAGCGTATTACGCGACGTCGGCGGCCCAATCGCCGTAGAGGGAGGTGTAGAGGCCGCGCTTGGCCAGCAGCTCGTCGTGCGTCCCCTGCTCGACGATCCGTCCGTGCTCCAGGACGACGATCAGATCGGCATCGCGGATCGTGGACAGCCGGTGCGCGATGATGAACGCCGTCCGCCCCGAGAGCAGCAGGCGAAGCGCCCTTTCGATCTTCTGCTCGGTGCCGATGTCGACCGACGACGTGGCCTCGTCGAGGATGAGGATGCGCGGGTCGGCGAGGAGCGCGCGAGCCAGTGCAACGAGCTGTCGCTGGCCGAGCGAGAGCCTGGAGCCGCGCTCCTGAAGCTGCGTCTCATAGCCGTTCTCGAGCCTGAGGATGAACTCGTGCGCACCGACGGTCTGAGCGGCGCGCACGACCTGGTCGGGAGTCGCATTCGGTCGTCCGAAGGCGATGTTGTCGGTCACCGTGCCGGCGAAGAGGAAGCCCTCCTGGGGCACGATTCCGAGCTGGTGCCGCAGCGAAGCCTGCGTCACGTCGCGGAGATCGTGGCCGTCGATCGTGATCCGCCCGCCGCGTGGGTCGTAGAAGCGGGCGAGAAGCTTCGCGATCGTCGACTTCCCTGCACCCGTGTGACCGACGAGAGCGACGGTCGTCCCGGCGGGCACGTCGAGGTCGAGGCCGTGGAGGACATCAGGCCCCGAGCCGTAGCCGAAGCGGACCGACTCGAAGCGAACGAGCCCGGCGACGGTGGGAAGCGGTTCGGCGTCCGGGCCGTCGACGACGTCCGGCTCCTCGTCCATCACGTCCATGATCTTGTCGAGCGCGGCGGTCGCGGAGAGGAACGTGTTGTAGAGCTGCGACAGCTGCTGAACGGGGTCGAAGAAGTTCTGGACGTAGAGCATGAATGCGAACAGCGTTCCGATCGTCACGTCGCCGTTGAAGTAGAGGTGCCCGCCGTAGCCGAGGACGACCGCGAGCGCGACCGACGAGAGCAGGTCGACGAAGGGGAAGTAGAGGCCGTTGAGGACGACCGTCTCCATGTTCGAGTCGCGGTAGCGCTCCGCCACCGCCCGGAAGTTCGAGGCGTTCGTCTGCTCGCGCGTGAACGCCTGGACGATTCGCATACCGGCGATGTCCTCCGCGAGCGTCGCGGTGACGAGGCCGAGCCGTTCACGGACGGCGCGGTATGCACGCGTCGACCGAACGCGGAAGATCACCGTCGCGACGCTCATGAGCGGAATCACCGTCAGCGTGGCGAGCGCGAGCCGCCAGTCGAGAACGAAGAGGAGAATCGCGGTGCCGACGAGCGTGAGGGTGTTCTGAACGAGGCTCGTGACGCCGTCGGTGACCAGCTGGTCGATCGCCTCGACGTCGTTCGTGAGCCGGCTGATGATCACCCCTGCGCGCGTGCGCTCGTAGAAGCCGAGCGAGAGACGCTGCAAGTGCCGGAAGAGGCCGATGCGGAGGTCGGCCAGAATTCGCTCGCCGACCCAACCCGTGAGATAGGTCTGGACGTAGCTCATCGCCCAGTTGAGAAGGCCCGCGAGCACGAACGCCCCGACGATCCACCAGAGCTTGGCGAGGTCGTGCTGGCGGATGCCGTCGTCGACCGCGTACTTGGCAAGGAACGGCGGCGCGAGCGCCGTCGCCGTCGCGGCGAGGAGTGAGACGACGGAGAGCGACGTGCGGCCGCGATAGGGGCGCGTCAGCCGTGCGAGCGTGCCGATGCGGCGGCGCGTGCGGCGCCAAGACCAGTCTTCGACCTCGGCCGCGCGCTGTCCGCTCAGGTGGCTGCCCGGCTGCCAGACCCTCATCGGAGGCACCCCGGGACTCTCGAATGTAGACGCGCGCGCGTCCCCACCCGGGAGGGGAGAAGCTCCGCCCGCCACCCGCGGTCGACGCTACCGGCGGACGTCGCGCCCGTCTGCGCCAATACTGTGCCGGGACCGCCCCGGAGACAGGTGGAGGGCGAGCGCGCTTCGGCCGCGGGCAAGAGCGGCATCAGGACGCCGCCTCGAGCGCGTCGGACTCCGCGCGCGCCTCGACCGCATCCGCGAACTGGCGCTCGAGCAGCCCGTGCTCGTAGATGTCGCGGTACACGGGGCTCACCTCGAGGAGCTCGTCGTGCTCGCCCCTGGCGACGATCCGGCCGTCGTCGAGCACGACGATCTCGTCCGCGAGCGCGATCGTCGACAGGCGGTGGGCGATGATCAGTGTCGTCCGGTTCAGCATCGCCTCCCGCAGCCCAAGCCGGATGCGGGCCTCCGTCGACGCGTCGACCGACGCCGTCGCGTCGTCGAGGATGAGGATGCGAGGATCCACGGCGAGCGCGCGGGCGATCGCGAGGCGCTGGCGCTGGCCCCCCGAGAGCGTGATGCCGCGCTCACCGATGACTGTGTCGTACCCGTCCGGGAGCCGTTCGACGAACTCGTGGGCCTGCGCCAGCCGCGCGATCCGCTCGATTTCCGAATCGTCGAGGCCCGGCGCTCCGAAGGTGATGTTCTCGCGGACCGT
>DATDDZ010000320.1:0-3440 GCA_036523555.1 Gaiellaceae bacterium | reverse complement strand
GCCGGAGATCGAGAGCACCATCCGCGCCGAGCTCTCGGAGCGTGAGATCGAGGTCCTGAAGCTCATCGCGAACGGCAAGGACAACTCCATGATCGCGGCCGAGCTCCACATCAGCCCGAAGACGGTCAAGAACCACATCAGCAACATCCTGATGAAGCTCCAGATCGACAACCGCATCCAGGCCGCCGTCTACGCGGTGCGGAGCGGGATCGTCTAGCGGGGATCGTTTAGAGCGTCGCGCGGGTCGCGTCTGCGCGAGTGCGCAACGTGGAGAGGAGAGCCCGCAGGCTCGTGAGGTCGCCGTCTGCGGCGGAGAGGCGCTGGCCCAGCGTCGCGAGCTCGGACTCGGACCCTTCGCCGTTCGCCCCGGAGCGTTTGCCGAGGTGCGCGACCACGTCGGCGATTCTCTTCTCGAGCTGCCGCCGCTCGGCGTCGAGCGCCAGCGCACGTGCGTACCCGACGGTGAGCGCGTCCTCGATGTCGCCCAGGCTCGGCGCCTCATCCCCCGAAGGCGGGGCGCTGAGCAGGTTGCGGATGTCGTCGTGAATCACTGGCGGCAGGGTGCTCGGAGGCTCTGCACAAGTATCGAGGCCGGCAAGCCCGGCTACATGGGCCGCCCGGCCCATTTTCGCGGCGGCACCGGCCTACCTTCTTGACGCCGTCTGCTCACGTTCGAAAAATGCAATCGCCGTGCGCGACCGACTCCTTGCAGCTTTCTTCGCACTGGTCGCTCTGGCCGGACCGGGCACGACCGCTGCGGGGCCGACCGAGCAGACGCCGCTCCAGCGAAGCCTTGCGCGGGCTTTGAGGGTCCCTCACGTCGCGACGACGCGCTCGGCGGCCCTCGCCCTCGACCTCGCGACCGGCTCGGTCGTCTTCGTCCAGAACGGCCACCGGTCGCTCGCGCCCGCGTCCAACGAGAAGCTGCCGCTGACCTACGCGGCCCTCGTGAAGCTCGGAGCGACGTACCGGATCGAGACGGACGTCTACGGCGAGGGCGCCCAGGACGGTACGATCTGGAGCGGCGCCCTGGTGCTGAAGGGGAACGGGGATCCGACGCTGTCGCGGGCCGATCTGCGGGCGCTCGCCTCACAGCTGCGCGCGGCCGGCATCCGGCGTGTCACCGACGGAGTGATCGGAGACGAGAGTGCCTACGACGCGCGCCGAATGGTCTCAGGCTGGAAGGCGGGCTTCTACATCTCGGAGTCCCCGCCGCTTTCGGCCCTGATGGTCGACCGCGGCCGCGTGGGCCGCTACACGACGAGAGCGCCAGCCCTGGCTGCCGCGACGGCGTTCCGGACCGCCCTGCGCAAGGCCGGCATCGCGGTGACCGGCACCGTCCGCACGGGGCGGGCCGAAGACTGGCTCGAGCCGCTCGCCTCCGTGTCGTCGCCGACGCTCGCCACCATGCTGCGCTTCATGGACAGGGAGAGCGACAACTTCACGGCGGAGATGCTCCTGAAGCAGCTCGGGCTCGAGGAACTCGACAGCGGCACGAGCGCGGCGGGCGCCTCCGTCGTCACGCAGGTTCTGACCGACGCGGGCGTGCCGATGACCGGCGTCCGTGTCGTCGACGGCTCCGGCCTCTCGACCCTCGACCGCCTGACGGTCGACGCGCTCGGGTCGCTGTTGAATCTCGCGTGGGCCGACCCGGACATCCATCCGCTGCTCGTTGCCTCACTGCCTGTCGCGGGAGTCAGCGGCACCCTCGAGAAGCGGCTGCGGAAGGCCTTGACGCGAGGGCGGGTGATCGCGAAGACGGGGACGACTGATGTCGCATCCGCCCTGTCCGGGTACGTCGGCGACCGCTTCGCGTTCGCGGTTCTGCAGAACGGGCACCCGCTCGCGTACTGGTGGGCGCGGCGCGCCCAGGACCGCTTCGTCTCCGTGCTAGCCGCGCAGTAGCTCGAGGAGGTCCTGCTCGGTGAGCAGGGGCACCTCGAGCTTCCGGGCCTTCGTCAGCTTCGAGTTGCCCGGCTCCTCGCCGACGATCAGGCCCGTGGTCTTGCCCGAGACCGAGTTGACGACCTTCGCGCCCCTCGCCTCGAGCTCCGCCGCCGCCTGGTCGCGTGAGTAGCCCTCGAGCGTCCCGGTGATGACGTAGGTCTTGCCGGTTAGCGGGCCGTCGACGGGCTTGAGCTCGTCGCCGATCTCGAACCGGAGCCCGAGCGCGCGTAACTCGTCGACGAGCGTTCGGTTGGCGTCGTCCGAGAACCATTCGGCGATCGCTTCCGCGCGCTCCGGGCCGATCCCCTCGACCTCGAGGATGTCCTCCTGGCTCGCGTGCGCCAGCCGGTCGACCGTCTCGAAGTGACGGGCGAGGTTCTGCGCCGTGACCCAGCCGACGTCAGGGATGTTCAGGCCGAAGAGGACACGATGAAACGGCACCTGCTTCGACGCCTCGATCGACTCGATCGCGTTCGTCGCGGAGATCTCGGCATACCCTTCGAGCTCCATCAGCTGCTCCTTCGTCAGCCGGTAGAGGTCGGGGAGCGAGCGGACGAGCCCGAGCTCCCACAGCCGGCGCACGGACTGCTCGCCGACGCCCTCGATGTCCGCGGCGGCCTGAACCCAGTTGATCAGGGACTCGAGCCCACGCGACGGGCAGGAGCGGTTGGGACAGCGATGCATCGCCTCGCCCTCCGGCTTGACGATCTCCGCGCCGCAGAGCGGGCACTCCGCCGGCATCCTGAAGGGCTTCGTCCCCTTCGCGTGCGGCAGCACCGGCCCGACGACCTGCGGGATCACGTCGCCGGCACGCTGGACGATCACGACGTCGCCCTCGCGGATGTCCTTGCGGTTGATGTCCTCCTCGTTGTGCAGCGTCGCCTGCGAGACGGTGACGCCGCCGACCTCGACCGGCTCCAGCTGCGCCCACGGATTGAGCGCGCCGGTGCGACCGACGCGGATGTGGATCTTGACGAGCTTCGTCTGCGCGGTCATCGGCGCCCACTTGAACGCACGCGCCCAACGCGGCCGGCCGTGCAGCGCGCCGAGCCGGCGCTGCTGGTCGAACGAGTCGACCTTGATCACGATCCCGTCGATCTCGTAGTCGAGCTCGATCCGCTTCCGCTCCCACTCCGCGCAGCGCCGGGCGACCTCCTCGATCGTCTCGAGGCGATCGGCGAGCGGATTCGCGCGGAAGCCGCGTGCGCGCAGCCACTCGAGCGTCTCCCAGTGCGTCGAGGTGTCGAGCCCCTCGGCGTAGCCGGAGCCGTAGACCCAGATCGAGAGGGGCCGCGACGCGGTCACGTTCGGGTCGAGCTGGCGCAGCGATCCGGCGGCGGCGTTGCGCGGGTTCGGCGCCGTCTTCTTTCCCTCCGCCGCCTGCTGCTCGTTGAAGCGGTTGAACCCGGAGAGCGGAAAGTAGACCTCGCCCCGCACCTCGAGCACGGGCGGCGGGTGCTCCCCGTCGTTCGTCCGCAGCGCGAGCGGGATCG
>DATDDZ010000319.1:0-5724 GCA_036523555.1 Gaiellaceae bacterium | reverse complement strand
CGACAAGTTGATCGAGTACGGGGAGGTCGAGCGCACCGGCCCGCGGTCGACCGTGATCGTCGACCCGTTGCTCGAGCGCTGGGCTCGCGAGACCCAGCGACCGGCGCAAGAGCCCTAGACCTTCGCGATCGCCAGCTCCGTCGCGCCGTCGGTGCCGATCTCGGTCGCGAGCACCTCTTCCTTGATCCAGCCCTCATGCCGCAAGAGGTCGGCCTCTGCCTCGGGCAGCGTCACGCGAATGCGGTCCGTCAGCTCGAGCCCCGCGTCGCGGCGCATCGTGTTGAGCCGGTGGATGAGATCGAGCACCCGCCCTTCGAGAACGAGCTCGTCGTCGAGCTCGGTCGAGATCGCAACCGTCAGCGACTCGTCTTCTGCCAGAGCCCAGCCCTCTCGGGCGCCACGCTCGGCGAGGATCTCGTCCGCAGCGAGCTCGTGGCCGCCGACCCGCACGCCCCCGCCCGGGAGCGGCTCGAACTCGCCCGCCTGCAGCGCGGCGCGCACGGGGCCCAGTTCCTTGCCCAGCTTCGGGCCGAGAAGCGGCAGGTTCGGCTTGACGCGCAACTCGGTGGCCTCGACGGGACCGAACCGGACCTCCTTCACCCTGAGCTCGTCCGCGATCTCCTCGGCGTGCCGCTGCGCCGGCCCGGCCCCCTGTACGACGAGCCGCCGGAGCGGCTGGCGGAGCTTCAGGTCGGCATCGCCGCGCGCCTGACGCCCGAGCTCGACGATTCGCCTCACCTCCGCGACCTCCGCGAGCAGCTCCTCGTCACGCTCGCCCGCCTTGGGCCACGGCGCGAGGAAGACCGACGCGGGGGCATCCTCCGTCGCGCCGGCGACGAGGTTCCGCCACAGATGGTCGGCGAGGAACGGCATGACGACCGAAACGACCTGCAGCGATCGTGCGAGCGCGGTCCACAACGTGCGAAACGCCGCCTCGTCGAGGGAGTAGAACCGTCGCCTCGAACGACGGATGTACCAGTTCGACAGGTCATCGACGAACGACTCGAACGACTGCACGAGCTTGTAGGTCAGCTCCGACTCGAGCGCGTCGGTCGCCTCTGCGACGAGCTGCTCGGTGCGCGAGAGAAGCCAGCGGTCGAGCGGCCGCAGCTCGATGCCCTCGACCTTGCCGGCGAGATCGCCGCTCCGCGGCCGAAAGCTCTCGACGTTTGCATAGTCGACAAAGAACTTGAACGAGTTCCAGAGCGTCAGCAGCCTGCGCTTCACCTCTTCGGCCGGGCCGAAGCCGAAGCGGATGTTCTGCCACGGCGCCTGCTGGCAGTAGAGCCACCGCATCACGTCGGCGCCCATCCTCGAGAACGCCTCCTCGCCGTCGATCATGTTTCCCCAGGAGCCGTGCATCTCGCGGCCCTCGGCGTCGAGCAGCTTCTCGAACGTGAGGACGCGCCGGTACGGCGCCCGGCCGGTGAGGACGACCGACATGAAGAGGAGCGAGTAGAACCAAAGACGGATCTGCTCGCGCATCTCGGTCACCCAGTCCGCCGGGAACCATTCCTCCCAGTACGCGTGATCGGGGAGATCGGCGTTCGACAGGCCCGCCGAGGCCCCTGTCGCGTAACCGCCGGGGACCCGCTCGGGGCTCTGCCAGCCGAGCGTGGAGAACGGGACGATCCCGGCGTCGAGCCAGACGTCGCCGACGTCTGCGATCCGGTGCACGTCGGCGCCGCAGCTCTCGCAGCTGATCGTGACCGCGTCGATCCAAGGCCGGTGCAGCTCCTCGAGCTGCTCGAGGCCGGCTGTCGCTCGTTCTTTGAGCTCGGTGCGGGAGCCAATCACGTTGAGGTGCCCGCAACTGCAGGGGTAGATCGGAAGCGGCAGGCCGAAGTAGCGGCGCCGCGAGATGTTCCAGTCGCCCAGGTTGCGGAGCCAGTCGTCCATGCGCTTGCCGTACTGAGCCGGTGTCCACTCGACCGTTGCGTTCGCTTCGAGGAGCTGCTCGCGGACATCTTCGACGGCGATGAACCAGTCGTCGGAGATCCGGAAGATCAGCGGTGTGCCGCATCGCCAGCAGTGCGGGTAGCTGTGCTCGTACGTCTTCGCCTCGACGAGCAACCCGCGCTCGCCGAGGTTCTCGACGATCTGATCGGTCACCTCGATCGTGCTCTGCCCGTGCAGCCAGCCGTAGTCGTTGTAGAAACGACCGGCCTCGTCCACCGGCGTCAGCACCGCCAGGTCGTGCACGCGCGACAGATCGAAGTCCTCTCCGCCGCACCCCGGGGCGACGTGGACGATGCCGGTGCCGTGCTCCATCGTCACCTCGTCCCACGGGATCACCCTGTGCTCGATCCCCGAGGCCGCGGGGAGATCGTCGAACGGGCCTCGGTACCTCAATCCGACGAGCTCGTCGCCGCGCACGACGCTCGTGAACGACCCGTCGGGGTCGAGCGCCACCGCCACCCACTCTCTGCCGTCGCGCAACCCGTAGTCGGCGTCGGGCTTGACCGCCGCGGCGACGTTCGCGGGCAGGGTCCACGGGGTCGTCGTCCACACGACGAGCGCTTCACCGGGACGGTCGAGCAGAGGGAGGCGGACGTAGAGCGACGGATCGAGCTTGTCCCGATAGACGTCGGCCTGCGACAGCTCGTGCTGTGAGATCGACGTCCCGCATCGAGGGCACCACTCCGTGGAGCGGTGGCCGAGGTAGAGCCAGCCGCGGTCGTGGACGATCTTGAGGAAGCGCCAGATGTACTCGATGTTCGTGTCGCTGAACGTGAAGTAATCGTTCCCCCAATCCATCCACTGCCCGAGCCGCCGCGAGCCGCGGGTGAGCTCCCCCGCGTAGTAGGCGACGGTGTCGCGGCACTTGCGGGCGAACTTGTCGAGGCCGTACTCCTCGATCTCCGGCTTCGAGTTCAGGCCGAGCTCGCGCTCGACCCCGACCTCGACCCAGAGGCCCTGGCAGTCGTAGCCGTTCTGATAACGCTGGTCGCAGCCCTGCAGCGCGCGGTAGCGCTGGAAGACGTCTTTCAGCGTTCGGCTCCAGCCCGTTTGCACCCCGAGCTTCTTGTTGGCCGTCACGGGCCCGTCGAAGAAGCTGAACTTCGGCCCGCCGCGGTTTCGCTCTCGGAGCCGCTCGAAGATGTGCTCGTTCTCCCACCATTCGAGGATCTCCTCCTCGAGGCCGGGGTGGTCGGGATACTGGGACAGCGGCTCGAACAGCATCCCCGTCGATTCTAGGGGCGGAATCTTCCGAGGTTCCGAAGCGTTTGAAGCGGGGTACGATCGAACAATCCGCAATGACGGTCGCCGGCTAGGCCTGCGGCCCGGGGAAAGGGACTAATGGGAACCACAGTGACCGAACAGAGCTTCGACGTGGAGGTGCTCCAGAGCGAGACCCCGGTCATCGTCGACTTCTGGGCTGAATGGTGCGGGCCGTGCCATGCGGTGTCGCCCGTCCTCGACCGCATCGTCGAGGAACATGGAGACCAGCTCAAGCTCGTCAAGGTGAACATCGACGAGCAGCCGGCGCTCTCACAGCGTTACGGCGTGCAGTCGATTCCGACGATGATCCTCTTCAAGGGCGGTGAGCCTGCGGCTGCGGCAATCGGCGCGCAGCCCAAGCCCGCGCTCGAGCGCGCGCTCGGTCTCGTCACCGACTAGACCGCCACCGACAGCACGAAGTCGAACGGCCGCGGGTGACCCGCGGCCGTTTCGCCCTAGGAGTCGTCCGCCTCCAGGAAGTTGAGAAAGGCCGCGTGCTTGGCGAGCAGCGATTCGATCTCGGCGACGCCCGAGCCCGCCCAGTCTTCGATCCAGGTGTCGCTGAGGTCGTCCTCGATCAGGTGAAGGCCGCGCTCGCTCACGTCCGTAAATATCGGCCCGGCAGCCCGAAGACGCCATGGGCCGAACGGCTCATTCGTGAGCGCCGGGGTCCCAGCGGGCCCGTGCGACCGATAGCACCTCCGGGTAATGCAGGAACGCGAGCGCGGAGTCCTCGGGCAGATCGTCCGGCTCGAACCAGCACAGCTCGACCAGATCGTCGCCGGCCCTCGGCTCGCCCGAGACGAGCCCGGCCCACGACAGGCAGAGGACGACCCGTCCGTCGTATGGCTCGAGCCAGAAGCCGAGGAACTCGAGCCCGTCCAACTCCAGTGCGGTCTCCTCCCTGACTTCACGCCGGAGGGCGGCGAGTGGATGCTCGTCCTCCTGCAGGAACCCCCCGGGGAGGTCCCACAGGCCCGCTCCCGGATCGAACGCCCGCCGGCCGAGGAGGATCCTTCCCTGCTCGTCGAAGCACACCGCCTCCGCCCCAGGGATCGGGTTCGCGTAGGCGACGTAGCCACATGCGGCGCATTCGGCGCGATCGTCGACCTTCTCGATAGCCTCGCCGCAGATCGGACAGAAGCCCCAGCCGTCGAGCACACCCATGACCAGGACCATGCACGATCACGACATGGACGAGGAGCGCGAAGCGTGAGCCCGCGCGCGGCCGGGGCGACCCAGCACGAGCTCTCCCGAATCGGCCTGCTCGCGACGCTGCCGGGCGAGACGCTGGCGCGACTGGCGCAGCGCATGACGCGCGAACAGATCGCGGCCGGCGCCCCCGTCCTCAACGAGGGAGAGGACGGCGACCGTTTCTACGTCGTTCTCAGCGGCATCCTCGCCGTCAGCCAGCAGGCTCGTGGAGCTCAGAGCGTCCTGCGACCGGGCGACTACTTCGGCGAGGTCGCCCTCACGATGCGCATGCCGCGGACGGCGTCGGTCCGCGCGCTGACACCCGCCACGGTTGCGAGCTGCGACCTCGCGACATTCGACGAGTTCGTGCGGCCGCTGTTCGCAGACGACGGCTGACCTGAAGGCGAACGGTCAGGCCGCTTCGGCCAACACGCTGTCCGACAGCCTCGGCCACGCGTCCTTCGACCAGTCGCCGAAGTCGAGATCCGTGAGGACGCAGAGCGCGAGGTCGACCTCGGGGTCGACCCAGACGAACGTGCCGCTGCCGCCGAAGTGGCCGAACGTCCGAGACGAGTTCCGGGTTCCCGTCCAGTGTGGCGTCTTCTCGTCGCGCAGCTCGAAGCCGAGCCCCCAATCGTTCGGATCCATGCGTCCGAGGTCGGGGAGCACGCCGGCGAGGCCGGGGAACTGCACTGTCGTCGCCTCGGCCAGAGTCTCCGCCGCGACGAGGGTCGGCCGTTGTAACTCGCCGGCGAGCAGCAGGAGATCCTCGAGCGTCCCGTGCAGGCCCGCCGCCGCCGAGCCGCGGAGCAAGCACCGCATTCCGAGCGGGTCGAGCACTCCCGCGGTGAGGTACTCCGCGAACGGCATCTCCGCGCGGGCCTCGACGTGCTGGGCGAGCACCTCGAAGCCGACGTTGGAATAGACCCGCCTCTCGCCGGGACGACCTACAGGCGCTCCGGGCTCGAAAGGCAGGCCGGATGCGTGCGCGAGCAGGTGCCGCACGGTCGATCCTTCAGGCCCCGCGGGCTCGTCCAGGTCGATCACGCCCTCCTCGGCGGCCACGAGCGCCGCAAGGGCCGTGGCGAGCTTCGTCACGGACGCCCAGCGAAACTCGTGCGCGCGAGGGCCGTGCGTCGAGACCGTTACCCCCTCGGCCACGATCCCGGCCGCGGAGGCGGTGGCCGGCCAGCCGTCGAGCTGACTCAGAGTATCCACGGGCGGCGATACTAGTGCGATGGGCAGGCGACTCGTCTCGTCGGGCTCCCCCTTCGAGCCGACCATCGGCTTCTCGCGTGCGGTTCGCGA
>DATDDZ010000318.1:0-4008 GCA_036523555.1 Gaiellaceae bacterium | reverse complement strand
GCTCGCCGTCAGGGCCGACGTACTCCAGCGTCGTCGTCTAATGCTCGCTGTGCTGCTTCAGGTCATAGTCACCGCGGTTCGCGACGCCCTCGAGCTCCGACCAGCCGATCGGATACCGGTACTCGATGTCGCTCGTCCCGCGGGAGTAGTGTGAGCGCTCGTCGGCACCGTGCTCACGGACACGGAGCCTGCTCTCACGCAGCCCGTAGCGGAGGTACCAGTCGACCCTCTGCTCGATCCAGTACCGGTACCACTTCTCCGCGTCGTCCGGTGGGACGAAGAACTCCATCTCCATCTGCTCGAACTCCCGCACGCGGAAGAGAAAGTTGCCCGGCGTGATCTCGTTGCGAAACGACTTGCCGACCTGTGCAATGCCGAACGGAGGCCGGCGGCGGGCAAGCTGGAGGACGTTCTTGAAGTTGATGAAGATCCCCTGAGCGGTCTCGGGCCGCAGGTACGCGCGAGAGCCCTCTTCCTGGACGGGGCCGACCGTCGTCTCGAACATGAGGTTGAACTGCCGCGCCTCCGTCAGGTCGCACTCCGGGGTCCCGCCGGGGTGCTTGCTCGGCTTTCGCCCGCACTGCGAGTCCTCGAGCTTGTCGGCCCGGAAGCGCAGCTTGCAGGTACGGCAGTCGATCAGCGGGTCGGAGAAGCCGCCGACGTGGCCCGACGCCTCCCACACCTTCGGGTGGAGGATGATCGCCGAGTCGATCGCGACGATGTCGTCGCGGTCCTGGATCATCGCCTTCACCCAGCGCGATCTGATCGCGTTCTTCATCAACACGCCGTAGTGGCCGTAGTCGTACGTCGAGCCGAGGCCACCGTAGATCTCCGACGAAGGGAAGACGAAGCCGCGCCTGCGCGCGAGCGAGACGATCTTCTCCATCGTGACCTCGTCCGCCATGAGGCGAGACGTTATCTGTCGGATGTGCCCACTACCGCCTCACGACTGCGAGCGACCCGCCCGCGATCAGGAGCACGGCCCCGGTGACGCCGAGCACAGCCAGCAGCGAGATGCCGCGGTCGTGGCCGGCGGTCCGCGCCGCGACGGTGCGGACGCGCGGAGTGCCGAGCCGGGCCTGGAGGGCGCGCGTGATGTCATTCTGCGCGGAGGAGTAGACACGCACGTCCTCGGGGAGCTGGGCGAGGGCCTGCCGGTAGCAGGGAACGGGGTAGGTCCCGTCGAGGCGCCCGTCCTGCCAGTCCTTCAGCACGCGCGACGCGCAGTTCGGTGCCGCCGCTGCGGGACCAGCAGTCACGAGGACGGTGACGACGGCCGCCAGCGCAGCAATGAGGAGAGAGATTCTGTTTTGGGCCAACGCGAGCGTCCCTTACCCTCAAGCTAGCCGTGGAAACAGAGAATCCGGTTAAGACTTTCCTAAGACACTTCGTCGGAACCGATTAGCCTCTAGACGATGGCTCTGCCGGTCGAGCTCCACATCGTCTCGGACTCCACCGGAGAGACGGCCGCGCGGCTCGTCCTGGCGCTCGAGGCTCAGTTTCCCGAGCAGGAGTTCGAGGAGGTGCGGCATCCGCGCGTCGAGACCGTCGACGATCTCGACCTCGCAGTGCGAAGCGCGCGCGGGCATGCGGCCGTCGTCGTCTACACGCTGGTGGATCCCGAGCTGAGGGACGCGATGCGGAGGCTCTGCCGCCGCGCGCGCGTTCACTACTGCGATCTCCTCGGCCATCCGATCGACGCGGTCGCGCGCGTCTCTGGCCAGGCCGCGCGCATGACGCCCGGCTCGCGCGCGCCGCTCAACCCGGCGTACTTCCGCCGCATCGAGGCGATGGAGTTCGCGGTCAAGTACGACGACGGCATGGGGAGAGGGCTCGACGAAGCAGACATCGTCCTCGTCGGCGTCTCCCGAACGTCGAAGACGCCACTCTCCATCTACCTCGGCTACCTGGGCCACAAGGTGGCCAACGTACCCGTGGTGAAGGGCATCGATCCGCCCGCGGAGCTGTACGAGATCGACCCGGCGAAGATCGTCGGCCTCAGCATCCACGCCGACCGGCTCGCCGAGATCCGACGGGCACGGGTCCGCGCCCTCGGTGGGAACAACCGACGCTACGCGGAGCTCGAAGAGATCTACAACGAGCTCGACGAGGCGTCCGCGATCCATCGCCGACTCGGCTGCCCCGTGATCGACATCTCGGAGCTCTCGATCGAGGAGACGGCACAGCGAATCCTACGGACGGTCGAGGCTCGCAAGGCAGAAGCGAGAGCCGAGGTCACGTGAGGCCGAAGCCCCCCGTGCCCTGGTGGCGATGGGCGTTCTGGTGGAGCGGGCTCGCCGTCGCGCTCGTCCTCTTCTACGTGCTCCTCACGCCGGTCTGGATGGGACTGCGCGCGCTCGCCTGGCTGGCCGAGTGGCAGGCCAGGCGCCGACGCTCGAGCGTCAGCGAGGGGTGAGGAGCCGGGTCGCGAGCGGCCGCTCCCCGTCCACGCCGACGCGGTAGGCGGACGCACCCTCCCTGCTCGTCACGGCCTCGCGGAGCTCGCCGCCGACGTAGTGCAACGCGACATCGTCGTCCGCCGCGACGCCCGGAGGGAGCCCGCCCGCCACGAGCTCCGTGTAGACGGGCCTCCGCCTCGCCTCACCGTCGTAGTGCGGGCAGGCGCTGCCGGAGAGGAAGCCGAGGCACTCCATCGGCGCGAGCTCGGGCCCGAACGAGTCGGTCACGCCGTGCTCGAACCAGCAGATCATCCCGGCGCTCCAGCCCGCGAGCAGGATGCCGTGCTCCAAGGCCTCCCGGAGGACCGCGTCGAATCCGTGCAGGCGCCAGATCGCAAGCGCGTTTGCCGTATTTCCCCCTGAAACGAGGATGACGTCGTGCGTGAGTGCGAGGTCGTGCAGACCGGCGGGCGGCCACGGGAAGAAGCTCAGGTGCGTCAGGCTCCCGCGTCCTCGCATGCGCTCGTACCACGACAGGATCGTGGGCGCGTTCTCGCCGCCCGCGGTCGGGACGAATAGCACGCGCCGTCCGGATGCCAGCCCGAGCACGTGCTCGAGGAGCACGTCGTCAGGGGTGCCTCCCATCGCCGCGATCTGCCGCTCAGGCACGACACCCGAGTATTGCAGGACATTTGTGAGAGGATTTCCCGCCTTGAGCGGCGATCGCTATGTCTTCGACTTCGACCAGCCCTCAGAGGGAGGCCGCGAGCTACTCGGCGGCAAGGGCGTCGGCCTGGCGGAGATGACTCAGCTCGGGGTTCCCGTGCCCGCGGGCTTCACGATCACGACCGACGCCTGCCGCGACTACATGGCCAACGGCAAGACGGTTCCCGAAGGCCTCGACGCCGAGATCGACCGGCACCTCGCCGAGCTGGAGGAGAAAACCGGCAAGCGCTTCGGCGATCCCGACGATCCGCTGCTCGTCTCGGTGCGCTCGGGCGCCGCGATCTCGATGCCGGGGATGATGGACACGATCCTCAACCTCGGGCTCAACGACGAGGCCGTGGACGGGCTGGCGCGCGCGACCGGGAACGAACGCTTCGCCCTGGACTCGTACCGCCGCCTGATCCAGATGTTCGGCGAGGTGGTGGCCGGGATCGCCGGAGACCGCTTCGAAGAGGCGCTCGCGAGGCTGAAGAAGGAGCGCGGCGCGGCGCACGACGTCGACTTGACCGCCGAGGATCTGGCGGCCCTGGTCGAGACCTTCGAGCGGATCTACCAGGAGGAGACCGGCGACGCCTTCCC
Organism: Gaiellaceae bacterium; assembly: GCA_036523555.1. Taxonomy (GTDB): domain Bacteria; phylum Actinomycetota; class Thermoleophilia; order Gaiellales; family Gaiellaceae; genus 3-1-20CM-4-69-9. The sequence goes on along the minus strand of DATDDZ010000318.1, from coordinate 304 downwards.
GCAGGATCCTCGGGATCAGCTTCGGCGTGCCGTGAGCGCCGTGTTCGAGTCGTGGGACGCGCCGCGCGCGCGGGTCTATCGCCGTCGATACGACATCTCGGACGACCTCGGCACGGCGGTGAACGTCGTGCAGATGGTGTTCGGCAACAAGGGTGAGCAGTCGGGCACGGGCGTCGCGTTCACCCGCGACCCCTCGACCGGCGAGCAGGGCCTCTACGGCGAGTTCCTCTCGAACGCACAGGGTGAGGACGTCGTCGCGGGGATCCGCACCCCGCAGCCGCTCCCGGAGATGAAGGGCAAGCTG
>DATDDZ010000317.1:0-2786 GCA_036523555.1 Gaiellaceae bacterium | reverse complement strand
GGCCCCATCCCCGAGGACTACCGCAGCGAGCTTGGCTCCCAGGTGTACGGGTGCGACATCTGCCAGGACGTGTGCCCGTGGAACAGAGGCGTCGAGAAACGGAGGCGCAAGGCCGCTCTCGACGCCGATCCACACGTGAGCCTCTCCGACTGGCTGCGCGCTGATGGAAGGGAGTTGACCCGGCGCTACGAACGCCTTTACGTGCCGGGAAAGGACGCTCGCTACCTGCGACGAAACGCTCTGGTTGCGCTCGGAAACACCGGCGACCCGGGCGACCTGGCGCTTGCCGAGACCTTTCTCGAGGACGACGACGAGCTCGTGCGTGAACACGCGGAGTGGGCCGTCGAGAGAATCAAGGAGCGGCATGCCTCCTGACCTCGGACGGCTCGCCCGTTCACTCGAGCTCGAGCTCTGGATTGCGCGGGTCCGTCTGCTTGCCGTGGTGTTCGCGGTGGTCGAGGTCGGAGTCCTGCGGCGTGACTACCCGCCAGGCTACGAGCTCGCTGCCTGGATCGTCACGGGTCTGTTCGCGGCGGGTGCGGTCGCGCTCTTCTTCGCGACGCGGCGCTCCTTCGTACCGGTCGTCGGCCTCATGGCGCTCTGCTTCGACACGGCCATCTTCGCCGCGTACGCGACGCTGTTCTCGTACGAGTACGGGAGCCCCACCCGCTGGGGCCTCATCTTCGTCGTCGTCGAGGCTGCCCTGAGATACGGGGTCGCCGGTGCGAGCGCGCTTGCCGTGACGCTCTTCCCGTTTCTGGCCTTCGTCGAGTGGTGGCGCGCGGATCGTTTCGCGGGCCCGGCGTACACCTGGGATCGAGTCGTCTTCCCCTTCGGTGTGCTCGTGCTCACCGGGCTCATCGTGGGCTGGCTCGTCGACCGGCTCGCTCACGAGGCTGCGGTCGCCGAGACGCGGGCCGTCGAGGCCGAGGCGCTTCGCGACGAGCTCGGCCGCCGCGTCGACCTACTCGAGGCGACGAATCGCTGCGCCCGGGCTCTCGGCTCGTCCCTCGACATCGACCAGGCTTTCGCTGCATTCATCAGAGAGCTGCGTGCTCTGGTCGACTTCGACCGCGTCACGATCGTGCTCGTCGAAGGCGGACGGGCCGAGGTGATGGCCGTTGCCGGGCGCGGCATCGACACCGTCTTTCCGCAGGGATCCGCACGACCCGTTCGTGGCTCGGTGCTCGAGGCGGTGCTCGAAGGGAAGGTCGTCTATCGCCCCAAGATGGAGCCGAGCCGCTATCCCGAGGAGGAGGATCTCATGCGCCTCGGTTTGCGGAGCCGTCTGCTCGCGCCGATCCAGGTCGGCCCGCGCGCGTTCGGGATGCTCGGTCTTGTGCGCGCCAGGGCCGACGGCTTCTCGCCCGAGGAGGCCGATCTCCTCGCCCTGCTCGGCCGGCAGGTTGCGACGGCCGTCCAGAACATCCGGTCGTTCGAGGCGGAGCGGGACACGGTGGACGAGCTTCGGCGGCTGTCGGCTCTGCGAGCAGACTTCGTGTCACTGGTCTCACACGAGCTCCGGAGCCCGATGGCCGCGGTGATCGGTGCGGCGCGCACTCTGCAAGGGCGCTGGCGAGAGCTGAACGCCGGGCAGCGCCAGTCACTCCTCGCGTTGATCGGCGACGAGACGTCCCGTCTCACGAATCTGATCTCCGATGTCCTCGACACGTCGCGGATCGAGGCAGGGACCTTCAGCTTCACGTTCACCGAGGTCGATGTCGCAGAGCTGCTGCGCAGCGTCGTCGCTGCGGCCGAGCTCGGTCAGGGCGAGGTGCGGCTGCGCGCCGAGCTCGTCGGCACGATTCCCACGATCTGGGGCGACCGTGAGCGGTTGCGTCAGGTGATGCAGAACCTCGTCGACAACGCGGTGAAGTACTCATCGGCTGGCGGGGAGGTCAGAGTGGTCGCGAGCGCGTTCGACGGGCTGATCCGTGTGGACGTCGAGGACGACGGGCCGGGCATCGCGTTCGAGGACCGAGAGCTGATCTTCGAGAAGTTCGGCCGGTCGTCGTCGGTCGGAAGCACCAAGCCGGGAACCGGCCTGGGCCTGTTCATCGCGCGCTCGATCGTCGAGGCGCACGGAGGCTTGCTCGAGGTCGAGTCGTCGCCCGGAACGGGCTCGGTCTTCACGCTGGAACTGCCGCTACGCGCGCGCTCGGAGCCGTGACACTCCGAGCTCGCCCGCGAGCTCACGCGCGCGGGCCTCGATCGTCTTCCTCATCTCAACCGGCTCGAGCAAGATCGCCTCGCCGCGCTGCGACAGGATCTCGCCGATCAGCCACTCGGGGCTTCCCACCCGCATCTCCGCGAGGGCCGTTCCGTCCTTGAGTGGGGTCGCGCCGCGCTCGGCCGCCCAGCGCGCGGCCACTCCTTTTCGGTAGAGCACCTTCGCCGTCCGCGCATCCCGGAGCCCTCGGGGCTCGAACCCGGGTCGTGGCTCGAATTGCTCGGCCGTCACCATCGCGCTGCGCATGCGATCGAGCCGGAAGCTGCGCTCCCCGTCGCGGCTGCGGTCCCACGTATGGACGCGCCAGTTCGGCAGCTCGCGCTCGAGCGAATACGGCTCGACGAGTCGGCTCGACCAGGTCTGTTCTCCTTCTTTCTGGTACTCGATCTCAACGAGCCGCTGCCCGCGGATACCTTCGGTCAGGGTGGCGACGAGGTCCGCCTCGGCGTTGCCGGCGCTCGCGGTTGGTGTCTGCGCGAGCTCGAACTGCCCGAAGGTTTCCTCGAGCTTCTTGCGTACCCGGTCGAGCGGCGTGTGGGCGTCGGCCGCAATCATC
>DATDDZ010000316.1:0-3164 GCA_036523555.1 Gaiellaceae bacterium | reverse complement strand
AGCTCGGGCGAGCGCTCGGCGTCTCGCAATCGGCCGTGGAGTCCTTGCTCTTCCGCGCTCGGCGTCACGTGCGCTCACTGATCGCAGGTGCCAATGCCGCAGCGGTGCCGCTGGCGCTTCGGCACGAGCTCGGCAGGCTGATCCCGGACTTCGATCCGGGCAGCGCCGGGCTTGCCGCGAGGATTGCGTCCGCACCCGTGGCGCTGAAGCTTGCGACGGCGGCCGTCGGCATCGGCGTGGTCACGACGGGCGTTTCGCAGGTGCCGCATCACGCCGCGATCGAATCGCGCGCGCAGCCTTCCGTGCGGCCCGCCGGCGTCGCCGCCCGTGATCCCGTTCCTCGTAGCGCGCCGAAGGCGCTCATGCCGACGCAAGTCTCGTCTCTTCGCTCGATTGTGTCTCGGTCGGATGTGGTCGGTCCCCGGGTTGCTCGACACGCCGACACGGCAGTGGGCGACGAGGGCTCCGTGCGTGAGGCCGTGAAGCAAGTACCGCGAGCGCCCGAGTCGGAGCACAGCGGCTCGAGCTCGACGAGCCCGCAGAGCGCCGAGCCGGCCACCGAGACCGTAGCGCTCGAGCTCGAGGGCCACGACGGCTCAGGGTCGGCGGGAAGCTCGGGCGGCTCCGACGGCAGCTCCGTACCGGGCGACTCGGGCTAGCGACCCTCGAATCAGGGGTTTCGCCGCCTGCGGCCAGTGCCGAAACCGCTCTTGCGCGCGTAGACCGCAGGACGCGCGCAACCGCAGTCCTGGAGGACAGTTGGCCGCAGTCCCGTCGATAGGCCGTGCAACCCGCGTCGAGCGGCCCGTCGCTCATGATTCAGCGGACGCAGGCGAGCTCTACGAGCGGTACGGGGGTCAGATCTTCGGCTACTGCTTCCATCAGCTCGGCTCGCGCGAGGAGGCGGAGGACGCCGTCCAGACAACGTTCATGAACGCGTTCCGGGGCCTCCAGCGCGGGGTCGTGCCCAAGGCCGAGTCGGCCTGGCTCTTCAAGATCGCCCACAACGTCTGCCTCTCGCGGCTGCGCTCCGCGCGCCGGAGGGGGAGGGTCGAGACGCCCAACAGCCTCGAGGCGCTGCAGGAGGTCGTTCCCGGCCGCGAGCACCTCGGGGACGAGTTGATCCGCGTACAGGCGGTGCTCGGCGGGATGTCCGAGAACCAGCGGCGGGCGATCCTGATGCGGGAGTGGCAAGGCTGTACCTACCGTGAGATTTCGTCCGAGCTGGGGCTGTCGCAGGCCGCGGTCGAGACGCTCATCTTCCGCGCACGTCGCGCGCTCGCTCAGGGCCTGGAGCAAGACGCCGACACGTGGAAGCGGCGACTGCGCCGTGGCAGTGATGCCGGCGGCGCAGTCGCCTTCATCGAATCGCCGCCCGGCGGACGCTTTGCCGCCCCCGGTTCGGGCGCGAGACCGCCGCTACAGTAGGAAGCCCCCGCCGACGTAGCTCAGCTGGTAGAGCACTTCACTCGTAATGAAGGGGTCCCCGGTTCGAGTCCGGGCGTCGGCTTCCCTTTCGTACCTGTCTCTGTCCGCGAGCGGTTAGTGTCACGTGCGGGTGGAGGACTCCCGGGCCACGCGCCTCGAGCGGCTGCGGTCAGAGCGGTTCGACCTGCTCGTCGTCGGTGGAGGGATCATCGGCGCCGGCATCGCGGAGCTCGCGTCGCGCCATGGCTTCGCAGTTGCGCTCGTGGAGCGGGACGACTTCGCTTCAGGGACCTCCAGCGCATCGTCGAAGCTGGTCCACGGCGGCCTGCGCTATCTGCGGATGGGCCACTTCGGGCTCGTGCGGGAGGCGCTCGACGAAGTGCGAGCGCTCAGCCAGGTGGTCGCGCCTCATCTCGTGCGTCCGCTCCGGTTTGTCCTGCCCGTCTATCGGGGTGGACCGTACGGGCGCATCCCCATCCGGAGCGCGCTCTGGTCGTACGCCGGCCTGACCGGCTCGATCTCGCAGCGCGGGCGAATGGTCGCGCCGTCAGCGGCGGCCGAGCTCGTCCCACCGCTTCGCCGTGACGGTCTGCGCGCCGCCGGTGTCTACGCGGATGCGCAGACCGACGATGCGCGGCTCACGATGGCGAACGTCCGCGGCGCAGCTGACGCAGGAGCCGTAGTACTGAACCGGGCCGAGGTCGTGGGGCTCGGCCGTGGCCCGCTTGCCGAGGTGCAGGTGGACGGCAGCCTGGTGGAGGTCGCGGCGCGCGCGATCGTCAATGCGACAGGCGCCTGGATCGACGAGGTGCGACGCCTGGAAGATCCTGCGGCCGGGGTCTCGGTCACGCTCAGCAAGGGCTCGCACCTTGTGCTCGAGCGGCGTGACACCTGGTCTGCCGCAGTCACGATTCCCGTCGACACCGCCCGGGTCGTCTTCGCCATTCCGTGGGCGGGAGCACTCCTGCTCGGCACGACGGATACGCCGTTCGACGGGGACCTCGACGACGTGCTGCCGAGCGAGGCCGAGGAGCAGCAGATCCTCGACGAAGTCGGGCTCTCGATCGAGCTACCCTCCGACGGGGTCCGCGCCCGGTTCGCCGGCGTGCGCGTCCTTCCAGTCAGCTCCGCCGACACGCTTCGCGCGCCGCGCGAGACGACAGTCGGCCGCGGGCGGCTGGGAATGCTCTCGGTGGCGGGCGGAAAGCTGACGACCTATCGCCGCATAGCGCTCGCCGTCCTCCACGCGCTTCGGCCCGACCTCGAGCTCCACCGCATTGATCGTTTCCCACGCTCGCTTCCCGGAGCCGCGGATCCGGAAGTCGCCGCGGACGCGCTCGTGCGGCGCCATCCGGAGCTCTCCGCGCAACTGGCCGAACGGCTCGCGCGAACGTACGGGACGCTCGCGAAGGAGGTGCTCGGCGCAGGACGACTCGAGCCTCTCGCCGACGATGTCCCGGAGACCGAGGCCGAGGTGCTGTACGCGCGTGACCGGGAGTGGGCGATGAACGCCGAAGATGTTCTTCGCCGCAGAACGACGCTCACGCTGACAGGCCGTGACTCCCCGGTCGTTCGTGATCGGGTCGAGGAGCTGATGCGCCTGTGATCCTTACGGGCTCAGGCGGAACGGCGGGTACTCGTCGGTCACGAGGATGAACGCGTAGCCGATCACACGGTTGGTCCACCGGAAGACGCCCACAACGAAGTCGAAGAGCCCGCGTGGATAGCGCCCGGTG
>DATDDZ010000315.1:0-9206 GCA_036523555.1 Gaiellaceae bacterium | reverse complement strand
GCGACAGACATCGACGCATTCCGCGGGCTCGACGGGCTCGAGCTCGCGGTGCGCGTCGCGGTAGCCTCGGCCGAGGGGCCGAGCGAGCTCGCCCTGGAGGCCGATCTCGTGCTCACCTCCACCGGGGAGTTGCTGGAGCTTCTTCGTCGCCTCTAGGTCTCGGCGGCGTATTCTCGCGGCGCCGAGCCGGGCGGGCTACGACGACCGAAGGGAGACCGATGGCCACGCCGACCGAAGAACGGAATATGGAACTGATGCAGACACTCGACGATGCCTGGAACGCGCAGGACGTCGACGTCTTCCGGCGGAGGCACAAGCCGGACGTGATCGTCCGCTGGCCGGGGAAGACTGAGCCGACTCGCGGCATCGACGATCACACCACCGAGTCGATCGCGTTTTGGAAGACCTTTCCCGACCAGCACCTGGTCAACAGGCCGTACAGGGTGTTTCTCGCCTCGGGCGACTGGACGTGCTCGATCGCGCACTTCACCGGGACGATGACGGGGCCGATGATGGGCGCCAACGGCACCGAGATCCCGCCGACGGGCAAGTCGTTCGAGGTCGACTTCTACACGATCGCGCAGTGGGACAACGAGCAGATCGTCGAGGAGAACCTGATGTACGACCTCGTCACCTTCATGCAGCAGATCGGCCTCGGCGGCTAGCGGCTCAACGGCCGCCCACGTCGATCGTCAGTGCTCGCGCGCGAGGCGCCAGGCGGCCCGAGGGTCGAGTCGAGGGCCGCCGTGAAGGAGACCGTGCGCATAGACCCGGCCGGCGAAACGGACGATGGCGTAGATCGTTGCCGAAACCAGCACGAGGGCCAGCGCGTGCTCCCAGAGCGGGACGCCGACGAGCGCGCTGCGCGCCGGGAGAACGAGGGGTGCGCTGAGCGGGAAGACGGTGAGCACGTTCGCGAGCCGGCCGTTCATGTCGGCCGAGACCGCCACGTAGCCCACGAAGTACACGGCGAGGAGGGCGTAGGTGACCGGCTGGCCCGCCGTGTCGGCGCTCTGCTGCCTCGAGGCGAGCGCACCGGCAGCGGCGTATGCGGTCGCGTAGAGCGCGAACCCGAGCGCGAACCACGGGACGATCAGCGCAACGCTGCCGCCGAGCCCGGCCGGGGCATCGAAGACGCCAGCCGCGAACAAGACGGCGCCGAGGCCCGCGACGAGCGCGAGTTGCGCGAGGCCGAGCAGACCGATCCCGGCCACCTTGCCCGCCAGCAGGTGCCGCGGCCGAACGGTCGAGAGGATCAGCTCGACGACGCGGCTGTTCTTCTCCTCGAGAACGCCGCTGATCACCCACTGGCCGTAGACGGCGAGGGAGAACACGAGGAGCGAGGAACCGATCATCGCCACCAGCGTCCTGGCGTCGGTCGCCTTCTGGTCGGGAGGATGGAGCGTCGTCGTCGTCAACTCGGGCGCCGGCGGCAAGTGCTTGCGGAGCGCGCGCACCGCGATGTCCGCGACGGCCGCAGCCTTCACGTCGACGTTCGCGCGAAACACGAGCCTGTTCTCGGGAAGGAGCAGGAGCACGTCGGCCCGCTTCTTCTCCAGCGCTTGCCGGCCCTCTGCCGCCGAGGTGACCACTCGCACCCGCACCTTCGCCGCGTCGAACGGCTTGGCCGCGCGCCGGAGCGCGACCTCGAGGCCGCGTGGGACGGGAGCGGTGACCACGACGCGATAGGTCGCCTTCCTCGAGAGCGCCGCCGGGAGCGCGGCCGAGCCGCCGACGAGGGCCAACATCACGATCGTCGAGACGAGGAACGCCTTGCTGTGCCCGCGCTCACGGATCTCGCGTCGAGCGACGAGTCCCGCATCGCGCCACGCGGTCATCGTCCGACCAGCTCCAGGAAGAGCTCCGCCAGCGACGGCGGACCGTACGTGAACGCGACGACCCGGCCCGACTGTACCGCCGAGGCGAGGATCTGCTCCGGATCGACGCCGCGGCCCGCCCGTAGGCGCAGGCTTCCGTTGCGCCGCTCGACGAGCTCGACGCCCGGGACGTCCGGCAGCCACTCGGGAGGGGCGCCGTCGAGCTGGAGCTCGACGTGGCGGCGCTGCGAAGCTCGCTTCAGCTCGTCCACGGCCCCGGTCGCGACGATCCGACCGTGGTCGACGATCGCGACCTCCTCGCAGATGTGCTCGACCAGCTCGAGCTGATGGCTGGAGAACAGAACCGCGGCGCCACGAGCGGCTTCGCCACGAAGCACGTCGGCAAGCGTCGCCACCGCGACCGGGTCGAGGCCCGCGAAGGGCTCGTCGAGGACGAGGAGATCCGGCTCGTGCAACAGGGCGGCCGCGAGCTGCGCGCGTTGCTGGTTTCCGTGCGAGAGCTCTTCGACCTTCGAATCGCCGCGATCGCCGAGACCCAGCCGGTCAAGCCATTTCGACACCGCCGCGTGCGCCGCGCGCTCGTCCATGCCGTGGAGGCGGCCGAAATACGCAAGCTGCTCGCCGACCGGCATCCGTGGGTAGAGCCCGCGCTCTTCCGGCATGTAGCCGAAGCGCAGCCGCTCGGCCCGCCGGATCGGACGGCCTCCCCAGAGCACGCCGCCGGAATCGAGGCGGACGAGACCGAAGACCGAGCGCATCGCCGTGGTCTTGCCGGCGCCGTTCGGCCCCAGGAAACCGAGCATCCGGCCGGGCTCCACCGTGAACGAGCAGCCGTCGAGCGCCTGCACCTTCCCGAACCGCTTGCTCGCCCGGTCGAGCCGCAAACCGCCCGCCCCGGCCGCCTCGGCGAGCCTGAAGGATCGACGCAAAGGCACCACCGAGGGCTCGTGCTTCGTGAGCACACCGGCAGGCAGACGAATCACCTCCTTGACGCGACCATCCTTCACCGCGCGCGGCTCCGATTCATCGGGGATGCCGCTGAATCGCGAGCCCGGACAATTACGGATCACGTCACGAGCTTCCCGGTGGGCGTCCGCTGGACGACTCGAAGCGGGGAAGCTCGGCCCTTACACTCGGTCGAGCTCGGTGTCGGCCAGTGAAGCCGGGTCTTCGACGGGCTCGAGGTGGGTGAAAACCGTCGTGCCGGGCACAGCCTGCCGCACAGCGAGCTCGACCCGCTCGAGCACGCGATGCCCTTCCTGGACACTCCAGTCGCCGGGGACGAGAACGTGCACGGAGACAAACGAGCGCCGACCCGAACGGCGCGTTCGCAGTGCATGAAAGCCGATCCCCTCGGCGGCGAACGGCGCGAGCGCCGCGCGCACTGCGTTCTGCTCCACATCGGGAAGGACGCGGTCCATCAGGCCACCGCCGGAGCGGCGGATCAGCGTCACCCCGGTGAGCACGATGTTCGCGGCGACGGCGAGCGCTATCAACGGGTCAAGGACACGCCAGCCGGTGATCGCGACGATCGCCACGCCGACGATCACGCCGACGGAGGTCACCACGTCTGTCAACAAGTGCCTGCCGTCCGCCTCGAGGGCGATGGACCGATGGCCCCGGCCGACACGGATCAGCGCGAGCCCGACCGCGAGGTTCACGCCTGACGCGATCGCCGAGACGGCCAGTCCGACGCCGACTTGGTCGATCGAGGCGGGATGGACAAGGCGGCCGGCCGCGGCCACCGCGATCGAGGCGGCGGCAGCGATGATCAGGAACCCCTCGATCCCGGCTGCGAAGTATTCGGCCTTCTCGTGGCCGTACATGTGCTCCTCGTCCGACGGCCGGCTCGCCCAGCGAATCGCCACCAGGGCGCCCGCGGCGGCGACGAAGTTGACGACCGACTCGATCGCGTCCGAGAGCAGCCCGACAGACCCTGTCAGGCGCCAGGCGACGGTCTTCAGCGCGATCGTCGCCAGCGACGCCGCCAGCGAGAGCAGGATCAAACGGGTCAAGAGCGCTCTCTCTGCGGCGGCCACGAGAGTCAGGCTAACCCCCATCTTCTCGGGCGGCGGCCTGTCTGACGGACGGCTCGAGAGCTGGTCGCGGCAAGGTGGTCGCGTGCTATACATCTTTACTACTGATTCGTTGTCTAGTTTAGGAGCGTGTCGTGCCGCTGCCCCATCCAATCCCCGACGACCTCGCCGAGCTCGTCGCCCGCCGCTTCCGCGTGCTCGCCGAGCCGATGCGGATCCGGCTGCTCGATCGCCTCCGCGAAGGCGAGGCCACCGTCGGGGAGCTCTCCACGGCATTGGGCGCATCCCAGCAGAACATTTCGAAGCACCTGGCGGTGCTCGCAGAGGCGGGCATCCTCGGTCGCCGCAAGGACGGCAACCACGTCCATTATCGGATCGTCGACGAGAGCGTCTTCGCGCTTTGTGAGCAGGTCTGCGGTTCGGTACAGCGACACCTGAGCGCGCTTCGAGACCTGGTCGACGGAGTGACGGTCTGATGAGCCGGTGCAGCCGATGAGCGTCATCGTTACACCGTCGCGAGCGGGCTCACCTGTACCTGTCGAACCGACGGCAGTTGGGCCGCTCGGCCGCCTCGGTCGCTGGACGGTCGACCACGTTCGTGCCGTCGCGATCACCTGGGTGATCGTCGCCCTCGTCCTGGCCGCGTTCGCCCCGAAGGTCGAAACGGCGCTCTCCGGCGCCGGCTGGCAGGCGAACGGCTCCGAGTCGGTGCAGGCACGCGATCTGATCCAGCAGAACTTCAAAGGCCTCTCGAGCTCCGCGCTCATGGTCGTCGTCCACTCCGCGAGCGAGACGACTTCCACGCCGGCATTCGCCCGGACGATCGGGCACGTCCAGCGCATCCTCCGTTCGAACGAGCACGTCGCGTCAGTGCAGGCGCCGTCGCCCGGATCGAGCATCTCGAGCGATGGACACACAGCGCTCGTGACGGCCGGAGCGAAGGGCGACCCGACCGCGATGGTCGCCGCCGCCGACGCGCTGAAGTCGAAGCTGCGTGCCGCCGGCGCACCGGGTGTCCAGGTCTCCCTCACAGGCGCCTCGGGCATGTGGAGCGACTTCAACACCGCCAACCGAACCGCGATGATGAAATCCGAGCTCTTCTCCTGGCCCGTGACGATGGCGATTCTCGTGCTCGCGTTCGGGTCGCTCGTCGCGGCTGGGCTGCCGCTCCTCCTGACGATCATCGGGCTCGTCGCATCCGCAGGGCTGCTGACCGTGCTGACGCACGGCTTCGAAATCTCGATCTGGGCCATGAACTTCGCGCTCATGTTCGCGCTGGCGCTCGGCATCGACTACGCGCTCTTCATCGTCCATCGGTTCCGTGGCGCCCTCTTCGGGTCTCGCGTCGGCGTCCGCGAAGCCGTCGCGATCACGATGGACACCGCCGGCAAGGCGATCCTCTTCTCGGGGGTGACCGTGCTCGTCTCGCTCTCAGCGGTCATGCTCGTGCCAAGCCCGGCCTTCCGCTCGATGGCGCTCGGGATCATGCTCAGCGTCGTCTTCGTCCTCGCTGCGACCCTGACTCTGCTTCCCGCCGTGCTTGCGAGGCTCGGGACGAAGGTGGACGCGCTGCCGCTTCGCTGGGTGCACTCCGGCGAGCACCGTTCGAGGCGCTTCGCGCGCTGGGGCGAACGGCTCTGGAGCCGCCCGCATGTCTTCGGCCCGGCGGCAACGATCATCCTCGTGCTGCTCGCGCTTCCGATCTTCGGCCTGAAGACCGGCATGCCGTCGATCAAGGTCGTCCCGGCGTCGGACGGGTCACGCGTCGGCTACATGCAGGTGCAGCAGGCGTTCGGGGTCGGCGCGCCGGGCTCGCTTCAGATCGTCGCGCCGCGCGGCGAGGTCTCCCGCGTCGCACAGGTTGCGCGAAAGGATCACGGAATTGCGCGGGTGCTTCCTGCTCAGCCGGGCCGCGGCGGCCTCGCGCTGGTCCAGGCGGTTCCGAACGCCGACCCCTCGAGCAAGGCTGTCGGGCGGACGGTCGACCGGCTTCGCGGCGCGCTGCCCGCCGATGCGCTCGTCGGCGGGGCCGCCGCAGAGAACCACGACCTCGAGCGTGCCCTCGCTGCGAAGACACCCGTCGTGATCGGCGTCGTGCTCGCACTCGGCTTTCTGCTGCTCCTCGTCGCGCTGCAGGCGCCGCTGATCGCCGCGCTCGGGGTCCTGACGAACCTCCTGGCAACCGGCGCCGCCTTCGGCATCGGCCGGCTGATCTTCCAGAACGGCCACGGCGCCGGGCTCCTCGGCTTTGAGTCGCAGGGCTTCATGGATGCGTGGGCGCCGGTCTTCTTCTTCGCCATGATCTTCGCGATCTCGATGGACTACACGGTGTTCCTGCTCTCGTCGGCGAAGGAGCACTGGGATCGTTCGCACGACGCGCGCGAGGCGTCGATCGGGGGCATCGCCCACTCGGGCCGGGTGATCTTCGCGGCGGCGGCCGTGATGGTCGCTGTGTTCTTCACCTTCGCGCTGTCAGGTCCCCTGCCGCCGAAAGAAATGGGCGTCATCCTGGGGATCGCGGTCCTTCTCGACGCAATGCTCGTCCGGCTCGTGCTGATCCCCACGCTGCTGCGGGTGTTCGGGCGGCACGCCTGGGCGCTTCCGCGCTGGCTCGACCGGCTTCTACCGAAGGTGCGCTTTGGGCACTCGTAAGCCCGGGCGCTAAGACGGGCGTCTGGACGTCCCGGCGCGGCGCTCCGCTTCGGCGGTCAACTCTCGGAACGAGGCCGCGACGGCGCGCGCCCATGCCCGCGCGACCGTCTGGCCCCACCACTTCCCGATCAGCCAGAGGTCGGTGCCCAACTCGCCATGCCAGAGAAGCTCGGTGCCCGCGTCGGTCGGCGTCAGCACGAACGACTCGACCAGATGCGGAACCGGACCTCGGACGAGCCGGAAGTCGACGCGGCCGGGACGCTCGAATCGGACTGTCTCCAACGTCGTCGTAGTCCCGCACTTCACCCGTGTGAGATGCGCCGCGAGCACCATGTCGCTCCCGCGCTCCCACACCTGGACCTTGTCGGCGAGCGCACGCGGCGTCCTCCCGAGGTAGGGAGCAGCGATCACGTCGAAGACGACCTCCCGCGGCGCCCTGATCGCCTGAACGAGCGGCCCGAGCGGTTGAAGCCGCCGGCCGACGCCGACGTCGATCGTCAACGCGCCGCTCGCCAGCCCCCGATACGCCAGACGAACGGCGGCCGCGAGGGTGTAGCCGGAAAGGAGCGCCGTGGCAGGCCGTCGCATGTCTCTCATCGTGTCGCCCTTCGCAGTTGATACACGAGCGTCCGCCTCACGCGCGGCCTCGATGGGACAATCGGATCGTGCTCGATCGCGCGCTCTGCCCCACCCTCGTCGCGAGGGACGAGGAGCTCTTCGTGCTCGAAGACGGCTTGCTCGCGGCACGTCGCGGCGAAAGCCGTTTCGTCGCGCTCGGCGGCGAGGCCGGGATGGGGAAGACGCGACTGGCCACGGAGCTGGCCAAGAGCGCACGCCGCCTCGGCTGCGAAGTTCTCTGGGGGTCGTGCAGCGAGGCGGAGCTGCCGCTCCCCTATCTCCCGCTCGTCGAGGCCGTCGGCAACTATCTGTCCGTTCAGGACACCAAACGGCTTGCCGAGCAGCTCGGTGCCGCGCGGCGGGAGCTCGCCCAGCTCTTCCCACAGCTCGGCAGCGGCGACCTCACGGCCCCCGTCGGCGATCCGGCGCAGGCCAAGCTTCGCCTGTTCGAGGCCGTCGTCGCGCTGCTCGCGATGCCGGCGCGCGAGCGCGGCCTCCTGCTGGTCGTCGAGGACGTCCACTGGGCCGATGCCGCTACCCGGGAGCTGCTCGACCACCTCGCCCGCCGGCTGACGAACATGCGGTCGCTCCTGCTCGTCACCTATCGCAGCGACGAGCTCGACCGGCGGCATCCACTTGCGCCCCTGTTGCAGGCGTGGCGCCGTTCCGGCATCGCAGACCTGGTCGCGCTCCCCAGGCTCGAGCGCGGCGAGATCGCAGAGATGATCGCGTCGATCCTCGACGAAGAGAGCATCGGCCCGGAGTTCTCCAACCTGATGCACCTCCGGACGGAGGGAAATCCGTTCGTCCTCGAGGAGATGCTCAAAGAGGCCATGGATCACGGGGACCTCTTTCGCACGGTAGACGGATGGCAGCGGCGCTCGTTCGAAGAGATGCGCATCCCGGAGACGGTCCGGGACACGATCCTGCTTCGCTTCGCGCGCCTCGACCGAGCCGACGCCGACGCGCTTCAGGCTGCGGCCGTGCTCGGACGAACGTTCGATCACGCCATGCTCGTCGCAGTCGCAGGCGTTCCCGAGTCGGCGGTCAACGCTGCGCTCCACGTCGGGGTCGCCCAGCAGCTGCTCGAGGAGCTCGGCAGCACCAGGGCCGCGTACCGCTGGCGGCATGCGCTCACCCAGGAGGCCGTCGCAGACGAGATCGTCCTGCCACGGCGCCAGCAGATCCACAGCCGCGCGGCGGATGTCGCCCGCGCGTCGGGGGCCGACTCGCTCGAGGTTGCGCGCCACCTCCTCGGGGCCGCGCGCTTCGACGAGGCGGTACCGGCGTGTCTTGGGGCCGCGGAAGAGGCGGAGGCGTCGTTTGCATTCGCCGACGCGCTCGAGCTTCTGGATCGCGCGCTCCCGCACGTCCGCGACGCGCTGGTGCGCGGGCGACTGCTCTGTCGCATGGGGCAAGTCCTGTGGATGGACGGACGGACGGCCGCGGCGGAGGACGTGCTGGCCGAAGGTATTGCCAGCCTCGAAAACGAAGGCGAAGAGATCGAGGCGGCGCGGTACAGGCTCGTGCTGGGGCGCTGCCGCTGGGAGCAAAGCCGTCCCGGCGAGGCTCGAGAGGAGTTCGAGCGGGCCAGGATCGTGCTGGAGGAACAGGGCCCGTCGGCGGAGCTCTCCATTGCGTATCTGAGACTCGCCGGCCTCGACAAGTTCGAGATGGACAACGCGCGCAGCCTCGAGATGGCGACAAGAGCCGTTGAGGTAGCACGCGTGGCGGGCGCGGATTTCGAGCGCGTGTGGGCGACGTCATGGGTGGCGCTCGCGATGATCGACGCCGGCTCGACGGCGGAGGGGATGAAGGCTCTCGACGAGTCCTTCGAGGAGGCGCGTCGACGTGGGTATTCGTTCATCGCACACAACATCGCCTACAACGACGCGTGGACCCGGCTGCACACGATGACGGCCGGTATCGGCGATCGCCTGGACGTACTCGCGGCGGAGCCCGGGCCGCCCGTGATCACCAACATGGGCGCGATTGCGACGAGCTGGGCTCGCCGCACCGAGGGCGACCTGCACGGCGCTCTCGAAGCCGCGAGGGACGCACA
>DATDDZ010000314.1:0-10399 GCA_036523555.1 Gaiellaceae bacterium | reverse complement strand
ACGAACAGCACCGCCACCCCGCCGAACAGCGGCCCGGGGAAATTCGACCTGCCGATCCAGTAGACCACGCCGTAGGCCCCGAGCGCGGTCGCGAGCAGGGAGCACACGACCCCGAGCGTGACCCCGATCCACTGGATCGGCTGAGGCCAGAAGCCCACGAGCACGTGCAAAGCCATCCGGACGAGCCGCAGGGGCGAGTACCGCGACGGGCCGAGCCGCGCCGCGTGCGAGACATCGACCTCGACGACGCTCGCACCGCCGGAAAGGACGAGCGCTTTCGTGAACTTCTGCCTGCCGATGGAGCCGAGCATCGGCTCGAGCGCCCCCCTTCGATAGGCGTTGAAGGCGCAGCCGAAGTCAGAGAGGGGAACACCCGTGAAGCGGCGCAGCATGCCGTTGATGAGCCGGGACGGAAGGGCCCGCCCGAGCGGATCCTGGCGGGCGTGCCTGCGGCCGCTCGCGACGTCGTTGCCGGCCTCGACCGCTTCCACGAGCCGGGGGATGTCCTCGGGGGCGTTCTGCAGATCGCCGTCCATCGTCACGACGACATCGCCGCGCGCCCGCGAGAGGCCGGCGTGCATCGCCGGATGCTGCCCGAAGTTGCGCTTGAATCGCACGGCCCTCACGCGTGCGTCCCCGTCGTGGATCCGCTCGAGCGCAGCGAAGGTCCCGTCGGTCGAGCCGTCGTCGACGAAGATCAGCTCGAAGGAGCGTGGCCCCGCGTCGAGCGCCGCGAGCGTCCGCCGGTACAGCTCTTCGACACAGGCGACCTCGTTGAAGAGCGTGACGACCACCGAGACGTCCGGTGCCGGCGTCTCCGCCTGGAGGTCGTCCTTGCCCACCACCGCCTCGATTTCCGTCATCGCAGGACCGAAACGATACGGGCGGCAGGCGCCGCCCGTATCGAAACTGCTGCGATCTGTCGCGGCTAGGCCGCTTCGGCCAGCGTGACTTCCTCTGGCTCGGCGAGCTCGACCTCGGCCGCCCGCTTCCGGGTGGGGATGAGGAAGGCCGCGACCGCGCCGAGCAGGACGATCGACGCGCCGATCCACAGCGCGGGCGTCATCCCGTGGACGAACGTGCTGCCGCTGCTGTAGCCGCCGTAGTGCGACCAGACCGAGGCGAGCACTGCGATCCCGAAGACGCCCCCCAGCTCGCGGATCGCGTTCTGCGCGCCCGACGCCTGTCCCTCTTCTTCCGGCCTGACGGCCGCGAGGACGACGGTGGCGACCGGCGCCCAGAACATTGCCATTCCGATGCCCGAGACCATGAACGGCGCGACGAGGTCCACATAGGGCGTCGTCGGGGTCGACACGGCGGCGAGCGAGGCGAGGCCGCCGGCCTGGAGCACCAGGCCGATGCCCATGAGCCGGGCGCCGCCGATGCGGTCGGAGAGCGCACCGGCGATCGGCGCGATGAACATGGGCATGATCGTCCACGGAAGGATCCGCAGCCCGGAGCCGATCGGCGAATAGCCCTGCACCGTCTGGAAGAACTGCGACAGCAGGAAGATCGAGCCGAACATCCCGAAGAACATCAGCAGGGACGCGACGTTCGCCAGCGCGAAGACGCGGTTGCGGAAGAAGCGCATCGGCAGCATCGGTGCCTTCGCGCGGAGCTCCCAGGCGACGAAGAGCGCGACCACGATCGCGCCGCCGGTCAGGGCCGCCACGATCTCGGTCGATGCCCAGCCCTGGCTGTTGCCACGCACGAGCCCCCACACGATCCCGGTCAGGCCGACACTGGCAAGGGCGAGCCCCGGCAGGTCGAGCTTGCTCGTCGGGCCGTACGTCTCGTCCAGCCGCCGCAGTGCGAGCGGGATCAGGACGACGCCGATGGGGACGTTGAGCCAGAAGATCCAATGCCAGGAGATGCCGCTGACGACGGCGCCGCCGACGAGCGGGCCGAAGGCGACCGCAAGCCCGGCGATTCCGCTCCATGCGCCGATGAACGCTCCACGACGGTTGGCCGGGACACCGGCGCTGAGGATCGTCAGGGTCAGAGGAGTGACGATCGCCCCGCCGACTCCCTGGGCGGCGCGAGCGGCGATCAGCACGCCGGCAGAGGGCGCCAGCGCCGCCGCGGCCGAGGAGACGGTGAAGATGCCGAGCCCGACGGCGAGCATGCGGCGGCGGCCGAACCGGTCGCCCAGCGCAGCTCCGGTCAGGAGCAGGACGGCGAAGGTCAACGTGTAGGCGTTGACCGTCCACTCCAGGCTCTCGATCGACGCATGCAGGTCCTTTCGGATCACCGGGATCGCGGTCGTCACGACAAGGTTGTCGAGGGTGGCCATGAAGACGGCCGCCGAGGTGATCGCAAATGTCCACATGGTTCGGGTCTTGGCTGTCATGGGGTCCTCCTTCGGGTGCTCGTCTCGATGGTGCGACACGGCAGATCGCCGGCGAAGGCGGCTGTCTGGCGTCTGGGGGTACGGCTAACCGGCATCTACTTGTGAGTAGTCACTTACTTAGAGAGGAAAAAAAGGGGCTCAGACGTCCTTGCTGCAGCCGTCGATGAGGCGTTTCGCCCAGCCGGCATCCGCCTGGAGCAGGTCCATCGACGCGACCACGTTGAGCAGCATCCCCTTCGCGAAGAAGTGGGCGACGCGGTCAGATGGCAGCCCTGAGGCCCGCTCGACGTACTCGACCATCTCGCCGTATCCCTTGCGCACGACCTCGCGGATCTCCGGGTCGCCGCAGGCCGCATACGCCTGCATCTGGGCGTGGAGGTAGGTCGGGTTCGCCAGCCGCTGGGTGTACGCCGCGCCGATCGCCTCCAGCACTGCCTCGCCCTTCAGGCCAGCGGCGGCCGTGCGCATCATCTCGAGCGTGCCGCGCAGGCACCGCTCGGTGGTGGCCATGAAGAGCGCCTTCTTCGTCCCGAAGAGCCGGAAGACGTAAGGCTGGGAGATTCCTACTGCCCGGGCGATAGCCTCGGTGGAGCCGCCGTCGAGGCCGTGGGCGGCGAATTCCGCCATCGCCGCCTCGAGGACTTCCTCCCGGCGCGCCTCGGCGGTCTTTCGTTCGGTCACGACCATCCGCGGATTCTTAGCTACTACTCACTAACTTGTCAAGTCACTTCGCCAGCATGGCCATGCCGCGTGCGAGCCGCACCGGATGCCTGCCCTCCTGCGCGGCGAAGCGCGCAAATGCCTCGGTGGAGTTCACGTCGTCCGAGAGGAGGACCCCGCCCGGCTTGAGGCAAGGCCAGGCCGCGTTGAACTCGAACCACATGCAGTCGAAGGAATGCTCGCTGTCGTGCATGAAGGTGTCGATCGGGCCCAGGCGCTCGAGCAGCGGCGGTAGCGCCTCCTGGCTCCGGCCGAGGATCAGCGTCCAGTGCTCCTTCAGCTCGGGTGGGATGAGCCAGCCGGGCTCCGAGCCCGGGGGGATGCCGGCGCGGCCTTCCCCCTCGTAGAACGTCCCCGGCTCGTAGTCGCGCCCTGCCTCCCGCGGCAGGTCGACGGAATGGAGGTGCCCGGCGCCGTTCTCCTGCAGCGCGAGCAGGGCGAACGCGGTCGAGAAGCCGTTCGCGACACCCGTCTCGACCGAGATCTCCGGCCGGAGCTTGCGCATGACGGCGTAGAGATACGTGCCCTCCGTGTAGCCGATCGCCCCGAGCGAGTGGCCGTCGCCGCGCTGGACGACCGCCGCCTGATGCTCGCGCCCCTTGTCGAGGAGGTGCTCCGGCAGTCCGCTCCGGCTCACCTCGCGCTCGTACCCGGCGAGCACGCGGGCGCCGCCGAGGAGGCGGGCCACCTCGTTCCTGATCGAGCGGGCCTCGAGCAGGCGGCCGGGGTGGCGCGCGTTGCGCGACGCGCGGTAGAGACGTCGTTTCAGCCCGGCCGGCACGGCCGCGGATCGTACCCTTGGGCCGTGGACGCTCGGGTTCTTCACCTTCCCGTCAACCTGGCCGGCACCGGCTGGGCGCACGTCAACGCCCTCCGGCGCAAGGGCGTCGACGCACGGCTGCTCGTCTTCTGGCCCCAGAAGTGGCGGCCCGACGAGTACGACATCGACCTCGACCTGCCGCGCAAGGGATTCCTCCGACAGCAGCTCGTCCAGTGGCGCGCGCTCGCCAAGTACCTGCCCGAGACCGACCTCTTCCACTTCTACTTCGGGAAGACGCTCGTCCCCAAGTCGCTGAACATGCCGATCCTGCGAGCGACGCGGAAGAGGTCGGTGATGCACTTCCTCGGCGACGACATCCGCGGGAAGCGCCCGGAGGAGCTCGAGTACCGCAAGAAGTTCGACGCCTGCATCGTCGGCTCGTACGCCGCCACGCGCTGGGTCCCCGACGGGATCGTCGTCCCGCCGGGGCTCGATCTGCGCGAGTACGAGCCGGTGTCGGCCGTCGAGCGCGAGCGGCCGCTCGTCGTGCACGCGCCCTCGGATCTGGAGAAGAAGGGGACGAAGCACGTGATCGCAGCCTGCGAGCAGCTGCCGGTCGACCTCGACGTCGTGCACGGCGTCCCCCACGACGAGGCCGTGGAGCGGTTCAAGCGGGCGGACATCGTCGTCGACCAGATGCACTATCTCTGGCACGGCGTCTTCGCGATCGAGTCGATGGCGTACGGAAAGCCCGTCGTCACGCATCTCGACGAGACGGCGGTACGACAGACGGAGGAGGCCTTCGACGTGAAGGTGCCGATCGTCCCCGCGACGAAGGACGATCTCGTGGAGAAGCTCCGCCCGCTCGTCGAGTCGTTCGAGCTGCGCAAGCGGCTGGGCGCGCAGGGGCGCGCGTACGTCGAGCGCGTGCACGACCTGGACAAGGTCGCCGACCGGTTCATCGAGATCTACGAGTCGATCCTGTGAGCGGAAGCAGGAGCTGATGTTCGAGCGGATCAAAGAGCTCCTTCGCCACTCGGCCGTGTACGGCCTCGGTTCGATCGTCGCACGCATCCTCGGCGTGCTGCTGCTGCCGCTGTACACGCGCTACCTGTCTCCAGGCGACTACGGCCTGATCGAGACTCTCGTCGCGCTCTCCGCCGTGCTGACCGCGCTCGTCGCGCAAGCGATGAAGAGCGCCTTCTTCCGTTTCTACTTCGATTCGACCGAGCACGCGCGCCGCCTGGTCGTGATCCGCACCGCGTTCTGGTACGTGATGGCGGCGTCGACCGCGGTGCTCGTCGCCGGCGTGGCGCTCTCGCGGCCGATCTCGTGGCTCCTCTTCGGACAGCGCAACCACGGCGGCCTCGTCATCGCCGCCTTCGTCGGCCTGTGGGCCGCGCTCAACTACGAGCAGCTGACGTCGCTCTTCCGGGTCGAGCAGCGTTCGAGCGCATACGTCGTTGCGACGCTCGCCAACGTGGCGATCACGATCGCCGCCACCGTGCTGCTCGTCGTCGTGTTCGACAAGGGACCGCTCGGTGTCCTGGTCGGGAACTTCACCGGAACGCTGCTCGTCTACGCAGCCTTGCTCGCGTACAGCCGCCATGCGCTCGGGCTCCAGTTCGACCGGACGCTCTACCGCGCGATGAACCGGTTTGGCCTGCCGCTCGTCCCGTCCGCGGTCGCGCTGTGGCTGACGAACTTCAGCGACCGCTTCTTCCTCGTGAAGCTGACCGACGTGCACGAGGTCGGCCTGTACTCAATCGGTGTGCGCGTCGCGTCGGCGATCGTTCTCCTGCTGACGGCGTTCCGCCTCGCGTGGCCCGCGTTCGCGTACTCGATCGAGGACGATCGCGAGGCCGGGAGAACGTACAGCTTCGTCCTCACCTACGTCGTCTACGTCTGCTGCTGGCTCGCGCTCGCGCTGGGCCTGCTCGCTCCCTGGATCGTGCGGCTGATCACGACGCGGCCGTTCTACCCCGCACAGAACGTCGTCGCCCCGCTCGCCTTCGGCGTCGCGGCGTTCGGTGCGTACGTCGTCGTCCAGATCGGAACGGGCCGCTCCCGGCAGACACGCTCGAACTGGCTCGTCACGGGCGTGGCGGCCGTGCTGAACATTGCGCTCAACCTCACGCTGATCCCGCCGTTCGGCCGTATGGGAGCCGCGGTCGCGACCGTCGCTGCCTACAGCCTCCTCTTCGTGGCGATGGCGTGGCGGGCGCAGCGTGTCTTCCCGGTTCCGTATCAGTGGCGCCGTGTCGCCACGCTGGGCGCCGCCGCGGTGGGCCTGACCGTGCTCGGGAAGCTCGTCCACGCGCCGCTGGGGCTCGCGCTCGGCCTGACGCTCGCCTACCCGATCGTCCTCGCCCTGCTCGGCTTCTACCTCCCGGCGGAACGTCAGCGCCTGCGCCGGCTCTTGCCTATCCTGGGGCGATGAACGTCCTGGTGGCCGTCCTCGTGGCCTCCACCTCGCTGAACATCACCTTCTGGCCGGAGGGGCCGGGGATGCCGGGCAAGGTGACCCACACGCTGCGGTGCGGGCCCACCGGCGGGACGCTTCCGCACCCCGCGGCCGCGTGCGCGAAGCTCGCCCGCATGCCGCGCCCGTTCGCGCCGACGCCGAAGGGGACTGCGTGCACCGAGCTCTACGGAGGCCCGCAGGAGGCCCTGATCACCGGGCGCCTACGAGGCCATGCGGTCCGCGCCCGCTTCAA
Source organism: Gaiellaceae bacterium (assembly GCA_036523555.1). Taxonomy (GTDB): domain Bacteria; phylum Actinomycetota; class Thermoleophilia; order Gaiellales; family Gaiellaceae; genus 3-1-20CM-4-69-9. Next base: position 3,852 of record DATDDZ010000314.1, on the reverse strand, counting down.
CCGTCGGGACGGCTGCGAGACCGGCCGCTGGAACCGCGTCGCCTTTCTCTTCCCCGGGGCCGTCTCCGCGGCGAACGGCGGCTGAGAAGGCCACCGCCGCAGCGGTGAAGCCGGCGGCGATCGCCAGGAAGACGACGCGCATGCCGACGTGCTGGAGGGCCTGCCCCACTGCGAGGAAGCCGAGCGGCCCGATCACCACCGAGATCGTCATCACGGCGGTGATCACCTTCGGCCGGAGAGCTTCCGGCGCGCGCACGGTCAGGATCGCCAGCACAGGCGCGTTGACGAGCGGCGCGCACAGCCCGAACGCCCCGAGCACGACGATCACCGCGGGCCAGGGCAAGGTGATCGCGAGCAGCCACAGCGGGACGGCCATGCCGAGGATCGCCAGGCCCGCGAGCCTCGTGAGCTTGACGCGCCGGACGACATGGGCGGCGACGAGGCTGCCGATCAGCGCACCGGCGCCGAAGCCGGCGAAGAGGAACCCGAGGATCTTCGCGTCCGCGTCGAAGCGGCGGACGACCAGCACGGGCATCATCGCGAACAGCCCCTGCGCCGAGAAGTTGACGAACGCAGCGGCCGCCAGCAACGGGCCGAGCAGCCTGTCGCGCACGACGTAGCGCAGGCCGGCGAAGACGCCGCGTGAGGACTCGTCACCGGGGATGCGGCCGCCTGCGCGGACGAACGTCGCGATCACCAGGAACGAGAAGGCGTACGTCCCGGCGTCGACGAGCAGCACCGCGGGCGCCGAGATCCACGCGATCAGCAGGCCGCCGAGGATGGGCCCGCCGAGCTGGGTGAGCTGCGTCGCCGCCTGCACGAAGGCCGAGCCCTGCGCGACGAGCTGCTCGTCGTCGCCGACCACCTCGGGGAGGATCAGCCGCGAGGACGCGTAGTAGGGCGCCATGAAGCAGCCCAGCAGGAACGTGAACCCGAGGAGCAGCCCGAAGCTCAGGTGGCCGGTCCAGTGGAGGATCGGGATGCCGGTCATGAGCGGCGCCCTGACGGCATCGGCGAGGTTCATCGTCCTCTTCGCGCCGAGCCGCGCGATCAGAGTGCCCGCCGGGATGCCGAGCAGGCCGACCGGGAGCAGCTCCGCGGCGAGGACCCAGCCCATCCGGGCGGTCGACCCCGTGGTGATGAGCACGAACCACGGGAGCGCGACGAAGGTCATGGCCGAGCCGGTGAGCGAGACCAGCTCTGCGACCAGGACGGCGGCCAGCGAACGGTTCTTGAGCATCTCCATCGGCGCCGAGATAATAAGACGTACGTACGGTTTTGTAAAGTAGGGCCATGCCCAAGGTGTCGGAGGAGCATCTCGAGGCCCGCCGGGAGCAGATCCTGGCCGGCGCCCGCCGGGCCTTCGCCCGTCACGGCTACGAAGGCGCCACCGTGTCGAAGCTCGAGGAGGAGATCGGCCTCTCCCGCGGCGCGATCTTCAACTACTACCCCGACAAGTGGGCTCTCTTCTTCGAGCTCGCGGCGCGCGACCAGCACGAGCTCCTGACGATGATGGTGGATCAGGGGCTCGACGCGACGCTCCGCCACATGCGGACGGAGAGCCCCGACTGGATGGCGGTCTACATCGAGGTCACGCGCCGGCTGCGCGGCGATCCCGGGCTGATGGAGGCCTTCCAGCAGCGGGGCGGCGAGGAGATGCAGGCACGGGTGAAGGCGTGGCTCGAGGACCTGCACGGGTCGGGTGTCCTCCGCAACGACGTCTCGCTCGAGGCGGTTGTGGCCTTCATCAACATCGTCGCCAACGGAGCGGCGCTGGCCACCTCGCTCGGGCTCGACTGGGATGCCGAGGCCCTCGTGCGACTGGTCCACACCGGCATCGATCCCCAGCCTCAGTAGCATCGCGCGGCGAATGCGTGACATCACTGTCCTCGTGACCGCCTCGGGGGCGCCCGGGACCGCGGCGCTCCTCCGCGCGCTGCGCATGAACGGGGAGCGCGGCGTACGCCTGGTCGGTACGGACATGTCCCCGCAGGCGATCGGCCGGCACTTCTGCGATCGCTTCTACGTCGTGCCGCCGGGAAGCGATCCCGGGTTCGCGGAGGCCGTGCTCGAGATCGTGCGGCGCGAGAACGTCGACGCTGTCCTGCCCCAGTCGTCCTTCGACCTCCTCGGCCTGGCCGAGGCGCGCGAGCGCTTCGTCGGCTCGACGGTGCTCGTGTCGTCCCCGGAGACGATCCGGAGGGCGAACGACAAGGCCGACGCTCACGCGCTCCTCGACCACATCGGCGTGCCGGCGCCCGCGTGGCGGCGCGTGACCGGCGGACGCGCGCTCGCCGCGGCGGCGCAGCAGCTCGGCTATCCGGGGCGCGCCGTTTGCTTCAAGCCGGTGTTCAGCTCGGGGTCGCGCGGCTTTCGCGTTCTCGACCCGACCGTCGACCGGGCCGCGCAGCTGCTCGAGGAGCGGCCGGGCAACCTCGCCATGCGGCTGACCGACGTGCTCGAGCTCCTTCCCGACGAAGGAGGCCCGGAGCTGCTCGTGATGGAGCTCGCAGAGGGGCCCGAGCGGACCATCGACGGGATCGCCCGGGACGGCCACATCCTGCTCGGCCACGCCAAGACGCGGCAGTCGATGCGCGCGGGCCTCGCGATGTACTTCGAGACGCTGAACAACCACTGGCTGCTCGAGCTCGCGCAGCGCATCGTCGCCGAGCTCAGGATCGAGCACTTCTTCAACATCCAGCTGGTCGGTGACCAGGTGATCGAGATCAACCCGCGCATCTCCACGATCGTCTACCAGGAGGATCTGAACCTCCCGTATCTCGGCGTGAAGCACGCCCTCGGGGAGATCTCCGCCGAAGAGCTCGGACAGCTTGCGGCCCGCGTGCGGCCGACACGGCGGGCGCTGCGCTACTTCGACCAGGTCGAGTGGGACGACGACAGCTCGGCGGCCGAGACACAGACGCCGCCTCTCTGACGCACCCCGTCGAGCACGCGCCAGTAGAGGCGGTCCCAGCCTCCCGACGTCAGCGGGTCGAAGCGGTCCGGATGCCAGAGGATCGCGAAGGCCCCACCGTGCTCCGCCGCCCAGTCGAGGAGGCGCAGGAGCTGCGGCTCGGCGCGCTTCGCGGTCAGGCCGAGGTACCGCTCCTCGGCGAGCGTCGCGTCCATCGCGGCCAGTGGGATCTCGACGAGATCGAGCGGCCCGTCGCGCTCGAAGCTCCAGGGTCGGAAGGGCTGCGCGATCCCGGCGCGGAAGCCGACCGCGTCCGGGAACCCGAGAGTCGTGTCGTACGCGAAGCCGAGATCGGCGAGCGGCCGAAGATTCCGGTGCGGGTCGGCACGCAGGTAGTGGTAGCGGTGGCCGCGGATCGGGCCGGCAAGCGTCTCGAGCGCCGCCTTCTCCGAAGCGAGCCGCTCCTCGTCGTCGGCAGCCGTGTAGCTCCCGTGGAGCCCCACTTCCGCGCCCGTCTCGAGGAGCGTCTCGACCAGCCGGGGGCGCAGCCGGTCGTAGCTCTCCGGGGAGGCACCGTCATGCGGGTCGTGATGCCCGGCGAGGACGAAGAAGGTCGACCCTCGCGCCCCTTGCTGGCGTTCCGCTGCGACGATCTCCTCGAAGCGCCAGTTCGGATCGGTGCCGCGGGCCCGGTGCACGGGCGCGGCGGCGAGCGCCGTCGCCTCGCGCAGCGCGGGGCCGAGCCGGCCGCCGAGCGTGTCGCGCTTCAACCTCGCGGCGGCGCCGCGGAACCCGACGCGGGTCCAGCGCCAGGGGGAGTCGACGTCATGAGTGAGCGCAACGGCGAACCGGGCTCCGTGCCACCGCCGCGCCTCGACGCCGAGCCTCGCGCGAAGGCGTTCGAGCGGCGGCTCGAGCGGCGTGAGGGACGACGACGC